>FUZM01000004.1:243215-380024 GCA_900167925.1 Bacteroidales bacterium WCE2008 | reverse complement strand
GGTATCTGGATGGAAAAAGATTATATGTAGATGGCGATATAAGGATCAATATATATGACTTCAATTTCTTTGATAGGTGATTAAAAACTGACTCGGCCTGTACGACTTCGGAGCAAGGATGTACTCGCCGTCCAACATGCGCTGGATGACGATTGACCCTCTCTGCGAGAAGTACTACAGCATCAGCCCGTATGTATATTGCAACAGTAATCCAATTAATTTGGTCGATCCGGATGGAATGGACTGGTACGAAAGGACCGATGCAACTGGAGCTATTTATCGAAAATGGTTTGCTTCTAGGGATGACTCTTTTACAGACATGGACGGAAATAAATGGTCCAACATCGGTGAAAATTTCTTATCTTTAGATGGCAATAATGCGATTTTATATACGCAATATGTAGATGAACAAGGACGCCTATGTCTCCGTAATACGACATATAATCTTGCCGATGAAGAAAGTGCAAAAGAACTTGAATCTGTACTGGGTGGTCTTGTTGGAAGTGGGGCATCAGTAGCCGGAGTTGTAGGAGAAAGCATGAAGGGCAGCAGGGCCACGTTCAGACTTACAAACAGCAAAGGAAAAATTGATATACACATATGCAAGAAAGGTTGGTGGGGTAATCAATACGTTACGCCAACTGCTGTTTCTAAATTGGGAAAGATTGTAAGTAGAGCGGGACAGATTGCTGGTATTGCAGAAATTCTTGTGTCTCTAAATTCATATGGGCATGCAACGACACCTGAAGAAAAAGCAGAACATAGCCTCGATATGCTAATGGGCGCAGCTAGTTTTTTACCTAAAGTCGGAACTGCGATATCGTTTTGCTGGACATTCGGAGGGAAGAAAATATACTCGATGTGGATAAATGAAGGGCTGATCCCACAAATTGAGAGAGGTGAGAATCCTGGGGCAATGATAAACCAACCATTTAAATAGTCATTATATGAAGAATTTCTTTTTATATGTATTCTATAGGGTGGCCAAGATCTATGAGGACTGGGGGGAACAGTATGTCTATATTAGAGGAAGTGTAGTTGCTTTCACGACCATTGGTCTTATAGCCTTATCAATTATCACATTCGTATTATTCTTTTTCTTTGATAAGGAGTTAAATAAAGACATAATCTGGGGTGTACTTATTGTTGTCGCTATTCTGAGTTTTACTCTTAAAGAAAAGAAATTTAAAGAACTACGGGAGAAATACAAAAATGAAACTCACAAAAAGCTGAAAGGGTGGCTGGTATTTCTGTACATTATTGGAACGCTCTTTCTATATATTGTTTCTCTGTATGTCTGCAGACATCCATAATAACTGATTATGTAGTTCCTGTGGTCGGATGGACAAGGACGGATACCGCGGGATAAGCAAGGTGGAGTGCAAAGTCACAGACAACGTCAGGGTTAACCATACGGTGAGTCCATCGATACCGGCCATCAGGATACAGGGAAGGCTGTACGATGGCGAAATAAAAAATTTATTATCTTTGTAAGTCGATAGAATTATATATTTATGGAAGCTAACGAAAAGACAATAAAGCTTGAATATAATACGGAACGCGAAAAGCTTAAGATGCCGGAGTACGGCAGATATATTCTCCAGATGGTAGAGCAGCTTCGCGAAATTCCGGACAAGGTGGCCCGTACAAGGCAGGCTTATGCCGTCGTCAAGTGCATGGAAAGGCTCAATCCGGCAGTAAAGCAGGACGAGCACTGGGAGCAGAAGCTCTGGGACCATCTCTTCATAATAGCTGACTATGACCTCGACGTGGATTCCCCATATCCGCTTCCTAAACCGGAGCAGATGGATACCAAACCGATGGCGATTCCTCTGAAGAAGCGCCCTGTCAAGGCTACCCATTACGGCCGCAACATCGAGAGCATAATCGACCTCATCGCTTCCGAGCCTGAAGGCGAGCAGAAGACCACGATGATACGCCAGCTGGCTATCTACATGCGCCAGCAGTACCTTATCTGGAACAAGGACAGCGTCGCAGACGAGACTATCTTCCAGGACATTGAAAAACTTTCAGAATACAGGATCCGGGTTCCGGAAGGTATAACCCTGTCCCGTATCTCCTCAGACACCAGCTTCTCCCGTCCGGGACTCAACCTCGACTTCGGTCAGCGCAGGGGCGGACAGCAGCGCAGAGGCGGTTTCCAGAGGAAAAACAAGAGATAAACAATCCAGATGTTCAACAGACTGATTACAAGATTCAGGGAAGGAACCGATCCCGAGCGCAGACGCCGCGTGATGAAGATATGCGGAATGGTGATGGCTGTATTTACAGTCTTCACCCTGGTCGCCGTCGTGTCCTATCTCTTCACATGGAAAACCGACCAGAGCCTTCTGAGCGATCCCCAGATGATGGACGCTTCAGTCAAGGTCAGCAACGCCGCCGGCAAGATCGGATACCAGTGGAGCCATCTGCTGGTAGCAAGATGGTTCGGCCTCGGAGCTTTCGCGCTGGTACTTGTGCTCGCAATCCTCTCGATGAGGATGCTTCTCGGTACCCGTCCTTTCTCTGTAATCAAGGCGGTGCTGCTCTCCCTTACCGCAGCCTTCCTCTCGTCTTTCATCCTTGCATACGTATCGATCCTCACCGGCGCCGAGACCCTCTTCGGAGGCGGTCTTGGAGGCGATTGTGGATCATATATGATAAAATGGTCCCAGAATCTTGTCGGGACTATACTTACGTTCTTCGTCCTTGCGGTGTTCGTGGCCCTGTGGTTCCTTGTGGCCAGCCGCCGTTTCTCTGAATGGTTCATCGGCCTCGGCGGAGAGAAGACAGATTCTCCGGCCCCAGAGTCCGTGCCAGCTGAAGAAGAAAAACCTAAGCGCGGCTTCACCTTCGTCGAGAAACTTGTCGATGAGGTCCATGCCATCGCTGATGAAGAGCCTGTCTCAATCCCTGAGCCGGAGCCTGAAGTCGCTCCGGAACCGGCTCCGCAGCCGGCCTCTCCGGCACCTGTGGCCAAGGCTGAGGTCCATGCCGACGACGGCCTCGAAGTAGTCGCCGGAGACGAGCTGTCCACCGATATCGCCGAAGAACTGCCTCGAATCGATGTCCGCTCAGAGCTGGAGAGCTACCGTTTCCCTCCGCTCGAGCTTCTCGATGACTACGAGAACGGCCGCCATGAGGTCCCTCAGGAAGAGCTCAAGAGAAACAATTACAAGATCAGGGCTACCCTCAAGACATACAAGATCGATGTCGACAACGTCAAGGCCGTAGTCGGTCCTACAGTGACCCTTTACAAGGTATATCCAGCTCCGGGAGTCAAGATATCCGCGATCAGGAATCTTCAGGACGATATCGCCATGGCCCTCAAGGCCAAGGGCGTACGCGTCGTCACCCTGGAGGATTCCGTCGGAATAGAAGTGGCCAACGACCATCCTTCTATCGTCCCTCTGAAGGCGATGCTGAACGATGCCTCGTTCCGCGACAGCAAGGCTGAACTCCCTGTCGCCATCGGATATACGATTACCCAGAAGGTGAAGGTCTTCGACCTGGCCGACGCTCCGCATCTGCTCGTGGCCGGTGCCACCAAGCAGGGTAAGTCAGTCGGTCTGAACGTGCTCATCTCCTCGCTGCTTTACTCGAAGCATCCTTCCGAGCTGAAGTTCGTGTTCATCGACCCTAAGATGGTCGAGTTCTCGGCTTACTCCAAGCTGCTGAAGCATTACCTCGCGGTGCTGCCTAATGCGGCCAGCGAAGATGACGAGATGCAGAATGCCATTGCCAAGACCCCGAAGCAGGCAGAGAACTATCTGAGGTCCCTCTGCGTTGAGATGGACGAAAGATACGAACTTCTCAGCAAGGCCCTGGTCAACAAGATTACTCTCTATAACGAGAAATACAAATCGCGCCATCTGCGCCCGGATCAGGGGCACAGGTACATGCCATATATAGTCGTTGTCGTCGATGAGTATGCCGACCTTACCATGTCCGTGGGTGGCGGAGCCGAGTCGAAGACGATTGCGCGCAGCATTATGACCTCGATCATACGTCTCGCCCAGAAAGGACGTGCCGCCGGCATCCATGTGGTGCTCGCGACCCAGAGACCTTCGGTCGATGTCGTGAACGGCCTCATCAAGTCCAACTTCCCGACCCGAATCGCCTTCAGGGTATTCTCGTCCGTCGATTCCAAGACAATCCTTGACGCTCCGGGCGCCGACAAACTGATCGGAAAGGGAGATATGATCTATCTCTCCGGTGTGGACAACGAGCGTATCCAGTGCGCTTTCATCAGCAACGACGAGATCAATGCCATCAACGAGTTCATCGGCAACCAGCAGGGCTATAAGAAGAGTTTCAATACTCCGTACTATCTGCCTGCGCCTGAGCCTGAATCCGGAGAAGAGGGCGTTGCCATGATCGACATGAAGGCTCTGGACGAGCGTTTCGAAGAGGCTGCAAGACTGGTTGTGACCAGCCAGAGAGGCTCTACTTCTGACCTTCAGAGAAAACTTGGCATGGGTTATGCAAAAGCAGGTAGAGTAATGGATCAGCTCGAGGCCGCCGGTATCGTCGGACCTCAGGAAGGTTCAAAGCCGAGACAGGTTCTCGTCACCACCTTCGAAGAGCTCGACCGTATCATCAATGCTTTTAAGAACCAGTAATGAAAACCTTGAGAATAATATCTGCGTTGGCGGCACTTGCAGTGTCTGTCAGCGCTTTTGCGGACGATCCTGTCAAGGATTTCTCCTCCAGGGTCTCAGGCTCGCGCGTCAGTTTCTCCTATAAGTACGAAATGAATGCCGACGTAAGAGTGACCGGACGTGGCAATGCCATAGTCCAGGGCGATTCTTTCAAGGTCGATGTCGACGGCATGGAGATGATCAGCGACGGCAAGACAAGGTGGACTGTCGACAGTGAAGCCAAGGAAATCGTGATCGAAAAAGTCGAAGGTACGGATTTCGTGGACAACCCTATACTGATAGTCACTTCTTTTGAGAATTCATTCAAGGAGATATCCCGGAACAGGGAAAAGGTCCAGGGACGCGACTGCCTTGTCGTGGATTTCGCGCCGGTGGACGTGTCCGGCATAGCCACTCTCGCAATGGTCTTCTGCGGCAACGATCTCGTCCGCGTAGTTGTCGGACTGGAAGGCGGAGCCACCACGATTTTCGACGTGTCGGACATGAAATTCCTCTATCCTGAGAATAACGGTATGTTCAGTTACGACTTATCTGCCCTAGACAGTACATGGGTCAAGACAGACCTCCGCTAGAATCCCTCTGAAGTCCAGGAACGCATGGTTCCGTTATCATCATAGACCAGATATCCCTCGATATCCGGTCTTTTTTGTATGAACTCCCGCGCTTCGTCCAGCCCGATGACCATACAGTAAGTCGCATAAGCGTCTGCAGTGGTGGCGTCCCTGGCGACGATTGTGGCGCTGAGAAGATTATGGTTGACGGGGTAACCGGTGCGGGGGTCGATGGTATGGGCATATTTCTTACCGTCCCTGACGTAGAATTTGCGGTAGTTGCCGGAAGTGACTATTCCGCACGGGCCTCCGTTGGAGTGCCATGTACCTACTACGTCGGCGCCGGGAGTCTCGTTGCCGTCGGTCGGGCGGTCAACGGCGATAGTCCATGGCTTCCTTTCAGGATTCAGCCCGTCGCAGTAGATCTCCCCGATGTCGACCAGCATGTCCTTGACTCCGATCGAATACAGGTAGGCGGCGACCAGGTCGCATGAATATCCCTGGGCGATGGCGTTGTAGTTAAGCTTTCCGATGCTCTCTCCGCCGAGGCTGTCCGGCATCATGTCCATTCCGCAGCTCTCCATCAGGCCTTTTACCTGGGCGTCCGAAGGAAGGCTGTCCTTGGAGAATCCGAAGCCCCAGGCATCATACAGAGGGGCTGCAGCTACGTCCAGCGCACCCCCAGTCTCCTCATAGTATGACTTGGATATCTCATAGATTTCCCTGAACATCGGGGTGACGGTTATCTTTTCGCCTCTGTTGTAACGGCTAAGTATGGATTTGGGGTTGTATCCGGAGAGTGTGGTGTCAATCTCCCGAAGAATCGAATCGACGCTGGCCTGGATTGCTTTCGGCTCCACGGATACCCCTTTGGTGTTGATCTTTACTGCGTATACTCCGCCCTGGGCATAGCCCCGGAGAACGATATATTCATTTTTGATTCCGCACGAAACTGTCATCAGCAGCATTGCAGCGGCAATCAGAGCGTGCATTTTTGGTCTAATCATCATGATTGGCAAACTATTTGTTTACAAAGGTAGCGGATTTTACAATCAAATTCACGATATTTGTACGATTAATATATGATTATGATGAAGTTTGGAAAATATATGCCTCTTCTGATGGCTGCGGTTATGGGTATTGCCTTCACCTCCTGCCACAAAGACAAGAAAGACGATACGACCGCAAAGCTGTATCTGAATGGAAGTGTGAAATTCAATATCCCGACTTATGTGAGGCCGGGAGATATTTATGAGCTTACCCCGAGCGGCGTCTCTACAAAGGAACACGGCTCCGTAGGATATGTCTGGAAAGTCCCTTCTGTCTCAGAAGTATCAGATACTACACGCAAGCAGAATGATCCGGTCTCTGTCGACGGCACATACCGTTTCCGTGTCCCTAACAAGCCGGGTTCGACCACAATCACATGTACTGCCTTTGCCGATGGCTATTACAACTCCACCAAGACCGTTACTATCGTGATAGTAAGTTCGCAGGAATCCCTTACCGGAGCGACTGAAAGCGGGGAAACCGGAGTCTTCGTAGACAGCCGTGACCGTCGCAAATACTCATATGTCACTATAGGCGGAATCGACTGGATGAGCGAAAACCTGAGGTATATGGGAGGCTATGATTTCGATAATGCTGTCGCCCTGAGAGATATCTTCGGCGGATATTACTCCTGGAATGAGGCTGCAGAGGCATGCCCTGAGGGATGGAGACTTCCTGACAAGAATGACTGGGCTTCATTTTATGCGTCTGTTTCCGGCAATGAACCTGCTGAGGACCTTCTCAGTACATTCGAGGGCATATCCGGCAAGATGATGGTGGATGCTCGTTTCAATGATGACAGACTCTGGGAGTTCTGGCCGGACGTAAAGATTACAGGGGAGAGCGGATTCCGTGCCCTGCCTTTCGGATACGGTATAGTCGGGGAGAATTACAGCAAATTCGACGGATATAAGGAATATGCTATATGGTGGACCGCTGACTTGTGTGAGGAGGCCCCGGATAAAGCCTACTATAGATATATCTACAAGGACAAAGGCGACCTGTTCCTGGGGAATGCCGGAACTGACAGCTTTGTCGCCAATGTCAGGTGTGTAAGATAAACCAATAAATTTAAATGATATGAAAAAAGGTTTGATTACTATTGCTGTCATAGCAGTAATTGCAGTTGCCCTCTTCGGATGGGTTAAGGGTGCTTACAACGGACTTGTAAAAGGTGAAGAAGGAGTTGAGGCTGCCTGGGCACAGGTCGAGAATGTTTATCAGCGTCGTGCTGACCTGATTCCTAATCTTGTAGCAACGGTAAAAGGCTATGCAGCCCATGAGAGCGAGACTCTCCAGGCTGTCATCGACGCCCGCGCCAAGGCTACAGGTATTACTGTAGATGCGTCAAACCTCAGCGAGGAGGCTCTCGCCAAATTCCAGTCAGCCCAGGGCGAGCTTACCCAGGCTCTCGGAAGGCTTATTGCCGTCAGTGAATCATATCCTGACCTCAAGGCCAACCAGAACTTCCTGGAACTCCAGTCCCAGCTTGAAGGAACAGAGAACCGTATCACTGTCGAAAGAAATAAATTCAACGAGACAGCTCAGGGGTATAACACCAACCTGCGCTCATTCCCTACGAACATAATCGCCGGTCTCTTCAACTTCGAGAAGAAGGGTTATTTCAAGGCAGCCGAAGGCGCCGAGACAGCTCCAAAGGTAGAATTCTAGATGCGCGCGTCAGATTTCCTGACTTCCGAAGAGCGTAATCGCCTCGAGTCGGCAATAGCCGAGGCTGAGCATAACACCTCGGGAGAAATACGTATCCATATAGATCGGAAATGTTCTTCAGACCCTCGCGAGAAGGCTCTGAAGACTTTCCATAAATTGGGTATGACAAAGACAGCCGCCAGAAATGCCGTGCTTATCTATGTCGCCTGCGAGTCCCGCCAGTTCGTCGTTCTTGGAGACAAGGGAATCAACGAAGCCGTTCCTGCCGGATTCTGGAAGGATGTTTGCGCCATTCTCGGCGACTCCTTCTCCAAGGGCAGCCAGGCAGACGGGCTTGAGAAGGCGGTTATCCTTATCGGAAGGAAGCTGAAGGCCTTCTTCCCTTACCAGAGCGACGACATCAACGAACTCTCCGATGAAATTTCAATAGATGAGAATTAAGAGCTTTATATTCAGTCTGTTTCTGGTCCTCGGTACCGTAGTGCCGGGTTTTGCAGGCATTCCTGAAAGACCGGACCCGCCGCGACTTGTCAACGACTTCGCCGGAATCTTCACTCCGGCCCAGGTCGCCGAACTTGAAAGCATGCTCGTTTCCTTCGACGATTCTACTTCCAACCAGATTACGGTCGTTACGGTAAATGATCTCGAAGGTTACGCTCCTGCTGAATACGCGGTAAAGATTGGCCTGTCATGGGGTGTCGGCAACAAGGACTTCGATAACGGAATTGTCATTCTCGTGGTTCCCAAGACTGAATCGGCCCGTGGCCAGATCTCAATCCAGGTCGGCTATGGACTCGAAGGAGCCATTCCGGACGCCTACACAAGAAGGATAATAGAGCAAGACTTTATTCCGCATTTCCGTAATGACGACTATTACGGCGGCGTCAAGGCCGGTTGCGGGACTCTTATGAAACTTGCAAGCGGCGAGATATCTGAAGTACGCGACCGTAGCAGCGATTCCGAGGAACTTGCTTCGGTCATGGCCAAGATCCTTATCTTCATGTTCATCCTCTATATCATCATCAGGGTGATCGGACGTCACTCCGGTGACGACGACTTCACCGGCGGTGGAGGCAACAGGGGACGCCATGTGCACGTCGGTCCTATTATAACTTGGGGCGGCGGTCATGGAGGTTTCGGTGGAGGCTTCGGCGGAGGCGGCGGTTTCGGCGGCTTCGGCGGAGGATCCTTCGGCGGAGGCGGAGCATCCGGTTCCTGGTAAGCTACATAGTGGAGATGATCTCCAGAGAATATATGAGGGCATTGGCTATACAGTCAGTGCCCTTTATCATTATCTCCGGACATATTCCGGCAGCCGACAGAAGCACAGTCGCCACGGAGGCCATGATCAGAATGCTGGCCAGAGGCATCGAAATAAGGTTGGTCAGCAGGAAATACTGCGGAAAAGATCCGAACCGCAGCCAGACCAGCGGTCCGGTAAACAGCTGACACGAGACTGACAGCGAAGCGGCATCCCAGACCTTCCGCGGCAGAGAAAACCCTCCCTCCCGGGGATACCATGCCTTCATCCGGGGATAGACGATCGTGATCCCCGCCATCGCCAGATATGAGAGCTGGAATCCCAGGGAACGGACGACCGAAGGATTCGCCAGCAACTGGATTGTCAGCGCCGAGCAGAAGATCACCAGCGGGCGCTGGGGCCGGTTCGTCAGAATCGCCGTCTCCCGCAACAGGATGAAGAGAAAAGCCCTTACTATCGACGGTGAGGCGCCGGTCGCATGTACATACAGCCCTGACAGGGTTATGATCATGATCCAGCGTAACCGTCTCGCCGCGGGACTGTGCCCGAAGACCGCCGTCGCCCAGAGCATGAGCATATATATGACCCCGAGATGAAGTCCCGACAGCGCCAGTATGTGGGAAGCCCCGGCGGTCCGGAAGGAGGTCGCCAGAGCACGGGGGAGCCCGGACCTGTCTCCGGTCAGCAGCGCCTTGACAAGCGGCGCCGTCGTCCCGGTGGGGAAGTCTATTCCGTCGATCAGAGAGCATGCTCCGGCGACATGGCTCCGCGTACCCATGGTCCCGAGATCGCCGATGCTGTCCGTGAGCCCGCAGAAGATTCCGAGAGCCAGGAACAGGCTGGCCAGGATTATCGGTTTCCTGACCCTGAAATAGCATGCGGCGGCTGTCGACACAGTCAGGCCCAGGCCTGCAATGCCGGCGTATAAGTATATCAGAATGAGCGTCATGCGCGGGGCTCCGGGAGTGAGCGTCGCCGGAAGAAGAGAAGCACCGGCGGCAATCCCCGCAACAAACGGAACCGATAATCCCACTATGTCTTCCTCCACATCCATTGGATTCCTGTTTTGTTTGCTAAAATAGTGATTCTTTTTTAACTTTGCACCCTGTTTTCTAAGATATTGAGTTTAATAAATTATGATAATTCTTGTAATCAATTGCGGAAGCTCCTCTATCAAGTACCAGCTGCTTGACATGAAGAGCGACGACGTTTATGATCTTATCGCGAAAGGTATAGTCGAAAAGATCGGCCTCCCTATGGGAGTGTTTCAGTATAGCCCTGTGAAGGGCGAAAAGGTTGTGAGGGAGCTCGAGATTCCGGACCACAAGCTCGGAATGAAGCTCGTGCTTGAAGCCCTTACCGACAAAGAGCATGGAGTCCTCTCTTCAATCGAGGATATCGAGGCAGTAGGACACAGAATCGTGCATGGCGGAGAGTTCTTCTCTTGCAGCGCCCTCGTCAACGAAGACGTACTCAAGAAGATCGAGTACTGCTGCGACTTCGCTCCGCTTCATAACCCTGCCCACCTTCTCGGTATCCGCGCCGTACAGCAGGTCCTTCCTACCGTGCCGCAGGTAGTGACCTTCGATACAGCCTACCATCAGACGATGCCTGACTATGCGTATATGTACGCTCTTCCGTATTCATATTACGAGAAATACCGTATCCGCCGTTACGGCGCCCACGGAACCAGCCACCAGTACGTCGCCCAGAAGGGTGCGAAGTTCTGCGGCGTGGATCTCAACAACTCCAAGATAATCACTTGCCACCTCGGCAACGGCAGCTCCATCACCGCCATCGTCAACGGCAAGGTCATCGACACCTCGATGGGCTTCACTCCGCTTGAGGGTATGATCATGGGAACCCGTGTCGGCAACATCGACGCCAACGTCATTCCTTACATCATGAAGAAGGAGAATCTTTCTCCGGACGAGGTTACCACCCTTATCAACAAGAAGAGCGGCTTCCTCGGTCTCTCCGGCGTTTCTTCTGACGCCAGGGAGCTTGACGAGAAGGCCAATGCCGGCGACTACAAGTCAAAGCTTGTCTTCAAGAAACTTACTTTCGATATCATAAAGAATATCGGCCAGTTCGTGGCTGAGATGAACGGCGTCGACCTCATCGTCTTCACCGGCGGTATCGGCGAGCACAACAACCGTCTCCGCCGCCGTGTCTGCGAGAACTTCACCTATCTCGGACTCAAGTTCGACTACGAAGCCAACAAGGCTTTCGGCGAGGATGCCATCATCTCTCTCCCTGACTCTAAGGTAAAGGTCGCCCTCATCACCACCGATGAGGAACTTGTCATCGCAAGGGACACAATGCATATCGTAAATTCATTAGAAGACTAAGATAATATGATCACAAAATTTTCAGACGTATTCGCCGAACTCAAGGCCAATAATATCTGCAAGAAACTTATCGCTGCCTGGGCAGTCGACGAGCATACCATCGAGGCCGCCGGAAAGGCTGTAGACCTCGGTTTCGTAAAGGCCACCCTCGTAGGTGACGAGAACATGATCAAGGACGTCTGCGCCAAGAACGGCATCGACGTCGCAAAGTTCGAGATCGTAAATGAGCCGGTTGAGATCAAGGCAGTCGCAAAGGCTGTCCAGATGGTCCATGACAAGGAAGGCGATGTCCTCATGAAGGGACTCTGCTCTACTGACAAGTTCCTCCGCGCCATCCTTAACAAGGAGACGGGACTTCTTCCTGCAAAGGGACTTCTCAGCCACGTCGGCATCATCGAGAACCCTAATTACCACAAGCTTATCTTCCTTACCGACATGGCAGTGATTCCTGCTCCTGAATTCAGGCAGAAGGTCAAGATGACCGGTTTCGTTACCGGCGTTGCCAAGTCATTCGGTATCGCCAAGCCTAAGGTCGCCTTCATCGCCGCTTCCGAGCAGATGCTCGACTCTATGCCGGCTTGTATGGAAGGCGCAATGCTTGCCAAGATGTGCGACCGCGGCCAGATCCCTGGATGCATCGGTGACGGTCCTCTCGCTCTTGATGTAGCGATCGACGCTGAAGCTGTGCAGATCAAGAAGCTCACCAGCCCTGTGGCCGGAGACGCTGACTGCCTCGTCTTCCCTAATATCGAATCAGCAAACGTATTCTGGAAATCCAACTCCAAGCTTTGCAGCGGAGTAAAGCAGGCCGGAATGCTCGTCGGAACAACAGCACCTTGTATCCTTGCAAGCCGCGCCGACAGCGCCGACACAAAGCTCAACTCTATAGCTGAAGCAGTGATGTTCGTGAAATAAAATAATCCCGTTACCTGAAAAGGTCGCGGGATGGAATCTTTGAGCCATGGTCTCGGCGCAGTTCGCGGAAGAGTGTCTTCGTATAGCGGGCAAAGCCGGGACCTTTCCATGTACTGGTGTTCGTGAGGAACACCCAGCATTCCCCGTCAGGGAAATACCAGATCAGGGCCGACGTGCCCGAGAATGTGCCGGTCCTCTGCCAGCCGTTCGAAGGTTCCGTGTCATTCCAGCCGAAGGAGAATGTCTCTTTGTCGAAATACTCGACCATCGCGTCCACGCTCTCTTTCGAGATGATGTCCGGGATTTCCGGGCGTCCGTCGATCGAAGCCACGAACAGGGCCAGCTCGGCAGATGATCCTACCCATGCGCCCGCTCCCGCGAGAGATGTTATGTCGTTGCCGCCATAGCATCGCACGACAGAGTCTCCGCTATTGTTGTATTCCGGGACAAGCGGCTCGTTCGAAGGTACGTAGTAACGCACCTCGTTCTTATATTTCTCTTTATAGTAATTCTTCGCGATATGCATGTCAAGGCAGCCTGCCGGACGAAGCACGTTCTCCTGGATGAATTCCTCGTAAGGCTGCCCGCTGACTTTCTCGATTATCATGCTTAGTATCATGTATCCGAGATTCGAATAGGCCTGCGAAGTGCCGGGTAGGTATCCGAGACGGCGGCGCAGTACGCAGCGCAGCAGGGTTTCATGGTCCGGGGGAGTCTTCAGCCCGTTGTTGACCATTATCGATCTGGTCGAGAACATGGGGTCGCCGCCTCCGGTCTTGAATCCGGCCTTGTGGCGCAGCAGATCCTCGATCGTTATCTTGTAATAATTGCTGTCCTTGATTGAACTGAGATAGTAGTCGTCTGAAAGAATCCTGTCGGGACCGAACACTGTATCCTTTATGGAAAGCAGTCCTTTTTCCTGGAGGACCATTATTCCGGCTGCCGTTATCAGCTTCGAGACGGAAGCCATCCTCATTATGTTGGAAGGCTCCATCCTAACGTTCTTCTCCTCGTCCGCCCAGCCGAAACCTTTGGAATAGTATAGCGAATCATTGCGCATTATTGTAAGCTGGGCGCCTTTGAGCCCCCATTGCTGCATATAATTGCGCACCTTCCTTTCCATCCTCTCGAGAGAGGTGGTGTCGGACATTTCGTTTGTGAGTACTTTGTTGAGTTCTACTGTCGAGCTTTTCGTCTGGACCTGTTCTCCGGAACAGAGGTAAGCGACTATAAGGAAGAGTGCCGCTGCAAGGCACAGAGTCATTATCAGGGCTCTTCTCATTGTATGATCCCCATCTTCTTTCCAGCCTCGATAATGATGTCAGCCGTACCTTCGATACCGAGGATTGACGAATCGATGCAGAGATCGTAGTTCGAGGCTACTCCCCAGTTACCGAATGTAAAGTAGTTATAATATGTCTCGCGGGTGCGGTCTTTCTTGGCGATAAGCGCTCTGGCGTCGTCCTCGCTCATCTTTTCACGGTCGGCGACCCTCTTTATCCTATACTCCAGAGGCGCGCTGATGAATACGTCGAGGCATTTCATGTCCCTCAGAATGTAATCCGAGCAGCGTCCGATAATGATTGCCGAATCCTTTGACGCAATCTCGCGGATCACGTCGCTCTGGATTCTGAACAGGGCATCATCATTGACGTAGTTCTCTCCGACTTCATATCTCCATGGGGAGAAGAAGGTGGACATGGTGAACAGACTGCGTTTCTCGTCGCTTCTCCTGAAGAGATCCTTTGAAAAACCGCTTTCCTCGGCAGCCTTCGAGATGAGCTCGTTGTCATAGACCTTGATTCCGAGTTTTTCGCCGATGGCCTTGGCAATGAAGCCTCCTCCGCTGCCGAACTGGCGTCCGATGTTGATGATTGTATTCATGGCGCTTAGATTTTACTTCCGAGAATGGACGGGTCGTCGCCGTCCTTGAGTTTACGTAGCTTGCGGATCAGACCGACGGCAAGAATAGCCGTAAGTACGGCCGCAATGGTATCCGAGATAGGGAAGCTGTACCATACGCCCATCTCCGAACCGAGAATCCCCGGAAGGATATAGATGCACGGGACGAGGAACAGCAACTGTCTCGACAGAGAGAGGAAGATGGATTTGTGGACCATTCCAAGACACTGGAAAAGGTTTGTGGTGACCATCTGGAAACCGACGATAGGGAAGGCGACGTTCATCGCCCTGATGCCCGTTATCGCGAGTTTCTTCATCTCCGGGTCGTGGGTGAATATCGACACGACCGGCCCGGAAAGGAATTCTGATATGATGAAGCCGAGAAGGGTGACCAATGTCGCCCAGAAGGCTGTCAATGTATATACTTCTTTTACTCTGGAGTACTGCCGCGCTCCGTAGTTGTAGCCGGCGATAGGCTGCATACCCTGATTGAAGCCCATCACTGTCATTACGAACATGAACGAGATACTGTTGACTATTCCGTATGCTCCGATTGCCAGGTCACCTCCGTACTTGAGCAACTGCTGGTTGATGAAAAGCACTACGATGCAGCTGGCGAGATTCATCAGGAACGGCCCCATGCCTATGGCAAGCGAGTCCCTGGCTATCCTGACATCGAGGACCAGCTTTTTAGGTATGTGCAGGAACCTCTCCTTGTTCAGGAAGTATTTCAGGGTGAAGATCATCGCAAGTGTCTGGCAGATGACGGTGGCTGTCGCGGCGCCCCTGATCCCCATGCCGAGTCCATAGATCATTACCGGGTCGAGTATGGCGTTGGAAATCACTGTAAACAGGGTAAGCCCCATCGCGAGCTTCGGGTTTCCGGACGACCTGATCACGCTGTTCAGTCCGAAATACAGGTGGGTGACCACGTTGCCGATGGCGATTATGGTCATGTAGTCCCTGGCAAACGGCAGTGTGTTCTCGCTGGCTCCGAAAAATGTAAGGATAGGATTGATGAACGCGAGAGTGAGGATGGTGAAAAGAACGCCGACGGCGACATTCAGGCTGACCACATTGCCGAGGACCTTGTTGGCGACGTCATAGTTTTTCTGGCCGAGCAGCACCGAGATCATGGTCGATCCTCCGACGCCCACGAGGGTGCCTAGGGCCGCTGAGATGTTCATCAGCGGAAACGTGACTGCAAGACCGGAGATGGCGAGAGGACCGACTTCTTCGATATGGCCGATGAAAGCTCTGTCCACCATGTTATAAAGAGACGATGCAGCCATGGCAATGATGCCAGGGACTGCATAGGATATCAACAGGGAACTGATTTTCTGCGTTCCAAGCTTTGTAGGAATCGCTCCTGCCGCCATATATTAAGGTTTATCGACTACTTCAATTTCAAATACCAGAGGAGAATACGGAGGAATTGCCGCTCCGCTACCGGTGGAGCCGTAACCATATTTGGACATGAAGATAGAGATGCCATGGCCATAGACACCGACATTGTTGACGGCGTGGCCGAAGCCTTCGACAACAGTGCTTCCGCCCATGGTGACAGCATTGTCTTTGGCCGCTGTCTTGACAGCTACTGGAGCATAAGTCTTTCTGCTTGACCAGATATTGTATACCTTGGCGGTATCCTCGACTGTCGTGTCGAACACCTGACCGTTGGTGAGACGTCCTGTATAGTTGATATAGACTGTCGAATCAGCAGGAATAGGCTTCTTCGGAGCCTTTATCGTATAGTAGGCATAGCCCTCAGAAGCGCTCACGCCCGGGTAATTATGCATGATATATCTCGCCAGAGAGTCGCCTTCCCATTTCTCGGCGGATTCATAAGCACCTTCAAGGGTGATGGTGTAGATCGCCGGCGCATAGTCGTTCTCATGCTTCTTGTACTCTTCTTCCGAAGCATATCTGTCGAAAGTCATTAGCCATGAAGGGATGAGGGCAGTCCTTGTGCCGCCTATCTTCATGCCATAGAGCATGTCCGTGATACCGACTATGGCGTTGTTCCCGGCGACATTGGTCATGTGGGGACCATAGTAATACTGCTGCTTGTAGGTGCCAAGCTGCTTTGCGAGCTGTCCGTCGTTCGTGGAAGCGACAGTACCGTCCAGAGAACGTATCGTCCTGAGGACGTATATTGCTCCTTCGCCTTTATAATTGGCTCCGGTTCCCGGCTGGTCGTCGAGAATATAGATTCCATATCCGGACTTTACTGCATCAGGATGGTTGACCTGAAGCCATGCCTTGAGGTATTCCTCTTCTTCCTCCTGAGCAGAGGTCTCGTGACTTTTAGCGCAGCCTACTGCGATTGCGGATACTGCTGCTATAGCGAGCAGATTGTATATAAAGTTTCTTTTCATATTCTTATTCGTTGCTTATGCTCTCTACCCAAATATGGTAGACCAGTCCTGAATTTGCAGGAATCGTGCCTAACTGCTTGTCTCCGAAACCATATTTTCCGGAAAACAGTATATAGCATTCTTCTCCTCCCATTACTCCTACAAGTCCTTTCTTCAGCCCGTCGATCAGACCGGCTTCCGAAAGGGTTATGGTCTTTATCGCAAATTTCTCTTCGTCAGCCGTGTCCCAGTCGGCGGTCTCGGCGATTTCCTTCCTGTTGGTGGCGAACATCGTGGATTCGTTGAGAGTCTTTCCGGTAAGCAGATAACCTGCATAATAGAAAGAAACCGTACCGTTTGAAGTAAGCTCTTCGCCTTTACCTTTGGCAAGGACAACTCTGTAGGCCCCTTTGTTGGAAACGCTGTATCGGGTCGAGTCTGCATTGACCTGAGACTCGATGAACTGCTCGATATAGCTCTCCTGGGTATTCAGCCTGTTCTTCACTTCCTCCTTCTCGCAGGAAATGAATGACAGGATAATCAGGGGCAGTATGAATCTAAGCTTCATTTGCGAAATATTCTCTTGTTACTTTTTCAATGTAGGCCGGAGCCTCTTCCGGGGTCGCAATATCCTTCGGGAAGAAAAGCTTTCCTCCTGCGGCCAGTTCGTGGCCGCCCCCGTTGAAATACTCCCTTGCCAGAGTATTGGCTGAAGTGCCTTTCTTGGATCTCACGGAAACCCTGAAGTATCCGTTGTCTTGCTTGAGCATAATGCTCATGCGCACTCCTTTGATCGCCAGCGGCATATTGACCAGGCCCTCGGTATCTCCCTCCATGACTCCGTATTTTTTCAGGGTACCGGCGTCCAGGACGATATATGATACCCCGTCTGGAGTTATGCTCATGAGATCCTTCAGCGCGCAGCCGATCAGCCTCAGCCGGTTCTCTCCGTAGCACCAGTTGATTTCGGCGACTATCGCGTCCCTGTCCACTCCGGCCTGGAGCAGTTCCGAAGCCATCTGGAGCGTCGAAGGGTAGGTCGAATTTGCGAAATTGTTGGTGTCTGTCGTCATTCCGGCCATCAGGGCATTGGCGCTCTCGGCCGGCAGCCTTCCGGCATCTCCTCCGGTCTCAGGCATTGTCATCAGCACATAGTATGCCAGTTCGCTGGCAGACGAGACTCCTGTCTCGGAGACGCAGACGTCGAAAGCTGACCCGTCCGGGTTGAGATGGTGGTCGATCAGTATTTTCGCGGCCTTCGAGGAGGCCAGGGCGTCGGCCATGCCTTCGGTCCTGTTGAAGGCGTTGAAGTCGAGACAAATTATGAGATCGCTGTCCCCGAGCCTTTCCGAAGTTTCCTTCGGGGTTTCGTCATAGATAAGCCTTGACAGTCTAATCTCCTCAGGGAAAATGAATTCCAGGTTGGCACCTATGCTGTCGGGGAAGGCGCAGACGGCATCCTTGCCGAGAGACCTCAGCCAGCAGACCATTGCGACGCTGCTCCCGATTGCATCGCCGTCGGGGTGTGTATGCGATACCGTGGTTATCTTCGACGCCCTTGCAATAAGGTCGTGGATAAGTCCGGACGTATTTGCAGCTATCTTTATCATAAGATTTGTTCGACTTGCAAATTTACAAATTATATTGCATTTGATAAATGATTTTCATAACTTTGTCGGAAAGTTTGCTAATAATTAAAAAACTAATAATAATGAACAATTCAGTCAAGATTATCCTTCAGATTGTACTCGCGCTGTTAGCTGTAGGACTCGTTTACAAGATTGTAGATAGCATTCAGCAGCCGGTCAGATTCAATAAGGAGACCAAGGCTCGCGAGGCTGTAGGTATCCAGCGTCTTAAAGATATCCGTGATCTTCAGGTCGCTTACAAGAGCGCCAACGGAAAGTTCGCTTCGACGATGGATTCTCTTCTTCTTTTCTACAATACCGGCAAGATGGATATCATCATGCAGGTCGGTTCAAAGGATGACTCCCTCGCAGTTGTCAATACCGAGAAACTCAGAAAGGCCAACAAGAAGATCACCGCAGCTGAGCTTTATCAGCGTTACCTCAATGGCGAGAATCTCGTATTCACCATCAAGAACCAGGTCAATGTAAAGGATACTCTTTTCCACTCACGTCCTGACTTCGTTGCAGACTCCCTCAGATATATTCCTTTCTCAGGCGGCGAGCTTGTAGAGATGGAGGCTGCAGTAAAGAAGGTTTCCGGTGTGGATGTTCCTCTCTTCGAGGCCAAGATGCCTTACAAGAAGCTTCTCAAAGGTCTTGACAACCAGCTCCGTATCAACCTCGATAACGAGCAGCTCAACAAGAACCGTTACGAAGGTCTTCAGGTCGGAAGTATAACCGCACCTAACAACAACGCCGGTAACTGGGAGTAGTTCCCCCGCGGAACCGGTCCGCATAGTATGAATATGGAATTTATACCAGATAGCAGAATATCCATTCAAGTCTCCTTGAGTGGATATTCTTTTAAGATAGGCAGCTCTGAATCTTCCGGATGGCAGGGCGCCGAGCGTATTTTCACAACTCCGGAATTCCAGAGGAGATACGATGCTGTCGAAATATCTCTTCTTACTCCGAAGTTCGCCCTTGTGCCGAATCATTTCTTCGATCCTTCGACTGCAAGGCAGGCTCTTTCAGAGTCGGTCTCCCTCAGGGATTCCGATTCGGTGGACTATATGGACGTACCTGCTTACGATGCTGTGCTGGTGTATTCTAATTCCATGGATGAAACTTTGTCCAAGGCTATTTCGCAGACGGTATATACTACTGCCGGAAATACCTCCCCTGTGCTTCCGGAGGTATTCTATATATTGAGGGACCTGGGGCGTTGCCCGGAGTACAACAAGATACTGGCTTCCTATATGGACGGCTATCTGCATCTTGCAATAGCCCAGGGAAAGAGCCTTCTTCTGTGCAACTCTTACCAGGCCGTGGATTTCACGACGGCCGAGTATTTCATCTTCCTGGCGATGAAGAAACTCCAGCTTAACCCTGAGCTCTCGACTATCTGCTTCAGGACTCCGCTGGCTGCGGACCAGGAGATGTCTCTTTACCGTTATTTCAAGGCTGTGGAGGTATTATGAGGATTATTTCGGGCTCATTAAAAGGAAAGACAATCGATCCGCCGGCTTCGTTCAAGGCCCGTCCGACTACGGACTTCGCCCGCGAAGCTCTCTTCGACATGATCGGCAATGAATATGAATTCGAGGACCTCAAGGTTCTGGACCTGTTCGGAGGGACCGGCGCTATTTCCTATGAGTTCGTGTCAAGGGGCGTCGGCCATGTCTGGACCGTCGAGATGAACCCGATCCATGCCGCCTTCATTTCGTCGGAGGCCCGAAGGCTCGGGATTGCCGACAAGATTACTGTCGTGCGTCACAATGTCTTTGAGTTCCTGCCTCTATGTACCGAGAAGTTTGACATTGTCTTTGCCGATCCGCCTTATGCGCTGGACGATCTCGAGACTATCCCTGACAAGGTCTTTGCGGCCGGAATCCTTCATCCGGACTGCTGGTTTGTGCTGGAGCATGGTGACGAGCACTCCTTTACGGAGCACCCGCACTTCCTCAAGGAGAAGAAGTACGGGCGCGTGCATTTTTCGTTCTTTGTCTGAACCTATTTTATTAGGTTGCCGAGGACGCTTCTGGTAAGCTCTTTGGTGATTGTCCTTGTAGCTGCCGAAGCTGCTGAACTTGCTGCCTTTCCGGCGGCATTTTTTGTAGAGCTTGACTTCTTGGCGGTAGTTTTCTTGCCGGATATGCTGTTGGAAACGGCACTGCCGACGCTTCTGGCTACGCTTGCCGCTACGGCGGTCGCTACAGCCGCGAAAATCTTGTTTCCAAGACCGTTCTTCTTTTTCTTTGCGTTCTCTTTCTCCTGTCTTGCCTGCTCTTTCTCCTGGGCTATGCGCTCAGCCTCGGCCTTCTGCTCTTCTTCGGCTTTACGCTTTGCTTCGGCTTGCTCTTCAGCCTGCTTCAGAAGGACTTCAAAGGCGCTTTCGCGGTCGACGGCAGTGTCGTAACGGCCGTAGAGGCGGGACTGCTTTATGATCATGGCCCTCTGGTCGTCGGTGATTGCTCCAATCTGGCTGAGAGGGAAGAGAATCTTGGCTCTTTCGACTACTGTAGGGGCGCCCTTTTCGTCAAGGAAAGATACGAGAGCTTCACCGGTTTCAAGATTCATGATAGCCTCGTCAGTCTTGAATGCAGGGTTGGCGCGGAAGGTGTCAGCTGCTGTCCTGACGGCCTTCTGGTCCTTAGGAGTAAAGGCACGGAGGGCGTGCTGGATACGGTTTCCGAGCTGTCCGAGGATGCTTTCAGGAATATCGGTAGGGGACTGGGTCACGAAATATACTCCGACGCCCTTGCTTCGGATAAGCCTTACTACCTGCTCGATCTTGTCCACGAGAGCCTTGGAGGTGTCGTTGAAGAGCATATGGGCTTCGTCGAAGAAGAAGATCAGTTTCGGAAGGTCCATGTCTCCGACTTCCGGAAGTCTGGCATAGAGGTCCGAGAGGAGCCAGAGCAGGAAGGTAGAGTAAAGCTTCGGGTTGAGCATCAGCTTGTCGGCCGCAAGGACGTTCATGACGCCTTTTCCGCCTTCGCACTGGAGGAGGTCATAGACGTCGAAGTCCGGCTCGCCGAAGAACTTGTCTGCACCCTGGTTCTCTAGGGTCAGGAGGGCTCTCTGGATCGTGCCTACGCTGGCTGCGGAGACGTTGCCGTATTCTGTCGTAAGGGCGGCGGCGTTCTTGGCTACATGGTCGAGAAGAAGACGGAGGTCTTTCAGGTCGAGAAGAAGCAGGCCGTTGTCGTCAGCGAATTTGAATACTATGTTCAGGATTCCTGTCTGGGTTTCGTTGAGCTCGAGAAGGCGGCCGAGAAGCTGCGGACCGAGGTCCGAGATTGTCGCGCGCATCGGATGGCCCTGCTCTCCGAAGACATCGAAGAAGCGTACCGGACATGACTGGAACTGGGGATCCTCAATGCCGAATTCCGGAAGTCTCTTCTGGATGAATCCCGAGAGCTTGCCCGGCTGGCTGATACCTGAGAGGTCGCCTTTCATATCAGCCATGAAGCATGGTACACCGGCCTGGCAGAAGGTCTCTGCGAGAACCTGGAGGGTTACTGTTTTGCCGGTTCCGGTTGCTCCGGCGATAAGTCCATGGCGGTTAGCCATTTTACCGATGATACTTATTGGCCCGTTTTCGCTGTGGGCGACATATAGGCCGCGTTCTTTGTCTAGCATAATTATAAAGTTGGTCAGTACTACAAATGTAGCAATTTTTTCGAATTTGTGTTGCGCTCCGTTTATTTGATTGGTTTTTAATAGATTGTGATTTGATTTTTATATATCGCGGCTGTTTTCTTTTCTATATTTGCAGAAGCAGAGACAAAATATACAGGAAAACCACACCCTTTTTAACTTATTAACCATAATAATTAATTATGAAAAAGATTTTCTATGTGTTTGTCCTCGGCGCCGCAGTCATGGGTTGCCAGA
This sequence comes from Bacteroidales bacterium WCE2008, assembly GCA_900167925.1. Lineage (NCBI taxonomy): Bacteria > Pseudomonadati > Bacteroidota > Bacteroidia > Bacteroidales > Bacteroidales bacterium WCE2008. The sequence goes on along the minus strand of FUZM01000004.1, from coordinate 357,777 downwards.
AGGAAAATGTCTCTGAAGTCTCAGACGCAGGGAACTCGATCAATGAGCAGGTGGTAGAAGCAACCATCACTGAACCGGTAACGTATCTTGCTGATACTGATTTCGATTCCTGGACATCTATCGCCAGTATCGAAGACAGGTTCGAGGCTTGCAATATTCCTGAATCGGAAGCCAGGAGCATGACGGACGAGGCTCTGATGAAGTCGGTCATCAATTATCCTTTGAATTATCTGATATTCGCTTACAACAACCCTGAGGATGCTGTAAGGAAGGTGATTGAGAACAGCAACGTGCATAAGGAACTGGTACGCCGCGCAGGATCTGCAGATGCAATCCTCGATGCGTTTGCTTCCACTACGGTTTCCGATATGGAAAGCATGCGTACTAAGGACTACTGCAATGTCACTTATTCCGACGAGATTTTCCTCGATTATTTCGTCAATCCTGAGTTTATCCCGGCGCTCGAGTCGAAGGAGGCATCCGTCACTCTCCAGTCCATAGCAGACAAAAAGATCGAGGCAAGACTTGCAAATGAAGAGGTCTATAGTCTCAGGTCGATTTCTCCGCTTATCGCAGTGGCTTCTGATAAGGTCGTCAAGGCTGTCGCAGAAAAACAGCCTATGCGTGCTGCCGCTTATACCCGGAAGACATCCAAGACTCCTTTCGGAAAGGATATAGTCGTTTATTCCGCCAACTCGGATTTCAGTTCTTCGGAGAGAAAAAGTATTGACAACACATACAAGAGGTCATATCCTTCCGCTACATTCGTAAGTTCTGCTACCAAGAAATATAATTGTCACAGCTATGCGTGGTTCTGGGATTCTTCCTACAATCCATTCTGGATCGATGCTTATGAGAACGGTTCCCTGCAGCTTTCAAAGTTCTGGACAAACGCTCTTTTCGAGAGTTGCAGCAGCGCTACAGGTGCCAAGAGGGCTTATTACTCTACAGGTGACCATTCTGCAATCGTGCGCCCTGACGGGAAATTCATCTCCAAGTGGGGTCAGGCTCCTGTAATGATCCATGACAAGAACTATTGTCCTTATTCGACGTCCGGAATCCAGTATTTCAAGGTAAGGAGCAGTTCAATGTATGTCAACAATTACCATCTTGACGGACCGAGCCCTATCATTGTCAATACTAGTCAATACTACTATTATGAGCATGACTGGCCTGACCATTTCCTCACGGATCATACCGTCGAAGTTGAGGATATGCAGTCTACTCCTGGTAAATACAGTCTGGAAACTTTTGGTTCAGGCTGTTATCTTACGTGTGGACAGACAGGTGCTTATAGGGTATTTGTCCGCTCTTATTACGAGGGACAGGAAGTGGCGTTCAATTCGCAGTATATAATCAGTATCGGCGCTGACTGGCGATAACCGATAAGACAGGGTGTGGTTTTTATTTATTTGAACGGTCTTTTCTGGTCCAGAGGATGAAGAGCACAGCGGAAACGGCTGCCGTTGCTATGCCGATAGCAGTGTTCCACTCCATAGGCAGGTTGAGGCCGATTTTTGCCGTACATATATAGGTCGTGCAGACCGAAGTCATGAGCAATGCCGGAATCAGCGTAATCATGTACGCGAACCCTTTCTTGTTTCTTGACAGATAAACCGTCAGGGCCCAGAGCGTGAATATCGACAGTGTCTGGTTGGCCCATCCGAAATACCTCCAGATTACGTTGAATCCGTCTTCGTTGGCGATGTTGAACCAGAGTATCAGAGCTGTCGCCAAGAAGATAGGGACGCATAAAGCCAGTCGGCTGCGCACGGGTTTCTGGTCGTAGTGGACGGCGTCTGCGACGATGAGCCGGCAGCTGCGGAGTGCGGTGTCGCCGGTCGTTATCGGGGCGGCCACCACTCCAAGTATTGCCAGGATTCCTCCCAGGACTCCAAGCCATCCTTTCGAAACTGCCGTTACGACGGTCGGGGCTGCTGCGCTGAGGGATGATCCAACCTCTTCGGCGCCGCCGGCGAAGAAGAAGTATGAGGATATCGTTGCCCAGATCAGGGCGACGAGGCCTTCGGTGATCATGGATCCGTAGAAGATAGGTCTGCCGAGTTTTTCATTTTTCATGCATCTGGCCATGAGCGGGCTCTGAGTGGCATGGAAGCCGCTGATTGCTCCGCAGGCGATGGTGATGAACAGGCATGGGAATATCGGCTGTCCCTTGACTCCCAGTTCCGGGCCTCTGTTTGCGAGTCCGTCCCAGATCTCAGGGATTGCCGGCCATTTGATGAACAGTCCGACCATGAGGGCGATGGCCATGAATATGAGTGATATCGCGAAGAGCGGGTATATCTTTCCTATGATCTTGTCGATAGGGAGAATGGTCGCGATGAGATAGTATGCGAATATGATCGCAGCCCATATCATTATTGCGTTGCGGCTGCCGTCTCCGGCGATGTCGCCCAGAATCAGTGACGGGCTGTACACGAAGACAGCACCTACAAGAATCAGCAGGATTACGGTGAATACCAGCATTACTTTCTTTGTTCCCTGGCCGAGATATTTCCCTATCAGGTCGGGCAGGCTGGCTCCGTCGTGGCGTACCGAAAGCATTCCGCTGAGGTAATCATGGACTGCTCCGGCGAAGATGCATCCGAGGACTATCCAGAGGTAGGAGGCCGGTCCGAACTTGGCTCCCATGATCGCTCCGAAGATCGGGCCTGTGCCGGCGATGTTGAGGAACTGGATCATGAATACTTTCCACGTAGGGAGGGGGATGTAGTCTACTCCGTCGGGACGGCTGACTGCCGGGGTGGGTCTGTCTGGCTCCGGGTTGAATACGCGTTCTACAAACTTTCCGTAAAGAAGATATCCGGCGATCAGGGCCAGAATGCTGATGATGAATGTTAACATTTCGTTCTATATTGTTGGGGATTACAAATTTAGCAAATTTTCCTTCTTGTTGTCGCTTTGGGAGGCGTTTTTTATCCTACTTAAAAATTTTAAAAATATTCCCGGAAATATTTGCAGGTTGAAAAAATATGCCTATCTTTGCATCCGCGTTTGAGAAAAACGCCTTAGCCTAAATTCAAACTTTAATGGTGCGGTAGTTCAGCTGGTTAGAATGCCGGCCTGTCACGCCGGAGGTCGAGGGTTCGAGTCCCTTCCGCACCGCTCAAATAAGTCAGTTCCTTTTGGGACTGACTTATTTGATTTATGGTAGGTCGTTGGCCGAACCCGAGACCTCCGAGCCCCCCGAGGGGGCAGCTGCTGAAAGCAGCAGGGGGTAACGTAAAAGCCCTCTGCGGCGCAGCCGCGGGTTCGAGTCCCTTCCGCACCGCACCCTCGAACCCTCGACCTCCGTGCCCCCGTCCGACTTTCGGCCTCTGTGGCGGAGGACGGACGGGCCTGCTCCGTCAGACTTCGGAAAAGCTGCTCTGTCGCTGTCGCCGCCTAAACGGCTAACTCGGTCCTTTTACGCCGCCATCATCGCTGCGCTCGAAGTCGTCGTAACGTCCCTCAGACACACGCCGTTCTTCACGGCGCCGCCGGCCGCTCCCTCCCTTTCCGCTTTTCCTCAAATCCTCCGCAGTCTCCGTCTGCCCTCCGCCGCGTCCTTCTCCGTCCCTCCACGTATCCTCTGAAATCTGCATCCTTCTCCGGTCCTGCTGCGCCAAGTGATGCGGAAAATGAACCACCTGGCTCACTTTTGGGGGTAAACCGTGCCAGGTGGTGCTGAAATTATACCACCTGGCTCACTTTTGGGGGTAAACCGTGCCAGGTGATGCGGAAAAAGAACCACCTGGCTCACCAGCTCCATATCTCCGGGAGGGCGGCCATTCCAGAGCACAATTAGAAGCTGTCGAGCAGCTTTGAGATATCGTCATAGGAGGTGCCGATTATCCTGGCGACTTGATGAGGATCGGATGAGAATCGGAAGCGAAGTTGCTTGGCGAGTTCCGCCAATTCTTCTTGTGAGAGTTCCGATTGCTTATGTTTCTGGAATAGTGACATGCATAGATCCGGCAGAGTCGCAAGAATGATATGGTCACGAAAGGCGGGAAGCCCCTCAGACGCAGTCTTGCGTCTGGCCTTGGATGAGGTATTAAGGAAATAGTTCATCCTGCGGGGCGTCCTGAATATGGATTCCACCAGCTTGACTCTGATATAGGAGGTCGGGAGAACATAACCATTATATATAACTGCGTCCGGCGGCAGTTTTTTATGGCTATGAGTAAGCATTCTCAATGCTCGCAAAGAATAATTCTTGACCATGAGGCCATTTGTCGGAGAAGGATTGAAAAAGCAATTACCCGTCCCCCAAGGGTAGTTGACCGAATTGGAGCAAATGTTGGCAGCGACGCTGTTCATCTGAACGTATGCAATCCCTCTCTCCAGGGACTCATCCTTCGGAGACAATTGTCTGAAGTCTACTGAATTCAACCGCAGAAGTTTCTTGGAAGAATACTTTTTGCTATAGTATTGACCATACTGTTTCTTGAAAATGCAAACGAATTCTTTAGCTTCATTCTCAGAACAGCTGAGCACAAAGTGCACGTGGTTGGACATGAGAATAAATGCGAGTATGGAAACATCAGTCAACGCGGCCTGCACGGCAACGTAATTCATTCCAACTTTGAAATCATCCTCTTCACGGAACCAGAGACGGTCCTCGAGGTGCCCGGTTGTAACGAGCCAGAATTCTTTCTCCTGCTTCATGGCTTTTTCTCGTCCGGAAATGACCGGACTTGAGACAAAAATAAAGAATCGTCTTCTCTCCTGCAAGGAATAAACGTTTAATATTGAAGAAATTATAATTGGTATATTTATTGTGCAGAAAAGCGTGTACAGTCAAACAATTCTAGATATGAAAACCACGTGGATACTTATGTCTATCCTTGCATTATCCGTAGTCGCTTGCAAGGATTACAGCGTCAACCTCGACGCTCCGATGACCCAGACTGTCCATTCCGGACAGGAAACTACTCTTGGTGACATGACCTCCTTCAAATGGGATAAAGTCGCAGTCATAATGCCATATGGAATAATTGACCTCAGCGAGATTCGGGGAATTCCGCGTCGTGTAGAGAAGATCATCCAAAATCAGGATCTTTTCGATGGCACGACGGTTCTCATATTCTCCCTGGACGGAAACTTCGTGTATTACTCAGAAGTCGAAGCCGGCAAAACAGACTCACTGGGGCTTAAGACCGGCATATATACTCCAGATACTATTATCCCTATTAAACAACAATAAGATGAAAACTCGTATTATCCTGCTTCTGTTTTTGATATTGCTTCCCTGCGGCTTAATCAATGCGCAGGAACCGGATGAGATTGTCATGGTCTGTCTCGAGGATGCTAAGAAGCCAAGATTCGACGGACAGGGCACCAAGGCATTCTCCAAATGGATCAGGGAGCATCAGCGCTATCCCCGGAAAGCGAAAAAGGCTGGTATAGAAGGTAAAGTCATAATATCGTTCAAGATAACCGCTGAAGGAAAACTGACAGATGTCAAATTGCGAAAAGGAGTTCATCCTCTCCTTGATAAAGAAGCGGTGCGCGTGGTGAAATCGGCCCCTCAGAAATGGGAGCCAGGTGAAAAAACCAAGGGTGTTCCAGTAGATGTGACATATACGATGCCAGTGGTTTTTACCCTTCCGGATAAAGAATAATTGTGTGCTACATACGAAAAAAACAGGGACGCCCGGTAAGGCGTCCCTGAATCATTATATGAGGGGAGAGTTACTCCTTGTAACCTTCGTTCTGGGTGAGGTTAGGATTACGCTGTTTCTCGTTGAGGGAGATTGGCCAGTAGCGGTCGGATGTCTTGATTACGGCACCTGAACCGTTGGTGGCTCCTACGAGGTCGACATATTCAACTTCACCGCGGTTGGTAGTGGAAATCTCAGGGAATTTGCCGGTACGTACGCAGTCATCCCAGATCTTGGACTCGAACGGGAATTCGCGGAGACGCTCTGTCCAGCATGCCTTGATGAACTCCTCCTTTGAGAGGGCCTGGTTGGCAGCTGTCAGGGACTCTACGGTCTCGCCGAGAGCCCTGGACTGAACCTGTGCAAGATATCCTGCAGCCTCGGCATCGACTCCGGCGCTCTGGGCAATAGCCTCGGCAGCGTCAAGCAGAGTCTCTGCATAACGATAGATGTTCCAGTCCTTAGTACCACGGCCGGTGTTGAGAAGGCCGTCCTCGTCGTAGAAGTACCAGCATCCAGGATACTGATAGCCCATGCCGGCGAAGTCGATGTTTGTGAAGCCCTCCATGTAACCTGTAGAGAATTCCGGTGCGGACCATGTCTTTGAAGGATCGTCCGGGCGGGCATATGTCCAGTGGAAGAACTGGTTCGGCTGTACGCGGAGGTCATTGGTGCCATAGACATTGAGGTAACGGTTGGTAGGTCCGAATACGCGCTCGAAGATCACCCAGGTGCTGAAAGTCGTGGTGGCTGATCCTGAGAATGCGTGGCATGGAGTATAACCGTTTGTGCTGAGAGCGCTGTTGTACTCGTATGCATAGATAGACTCAGGAAGGTCATCTATGGCGCGGAGCTGGTTGTAGGCGCTGTTAGCCTCATTGTCAATGTTGGCGGCGAGGGTGAACTTGCCGGAACCGATGATCTTCTTGGCCTCGGCAGCTGCCTCTGAATATTTTCCCTGATAGAAGAGAATGTCGGTCAGGGCCATCTCGGCGATCCATTTGGTCACCCTGTGGCCGTTGTCGGCGAAGGTGGCGTCAGGAAGCTCGTCTGCTGCCGTCCTGAGGTCGCTCTCTATGAGGGCGTATACCTGAGCAGCGTCAGTCCTTGGAAGCTGGGTGTCCTGGGCAAGGTCGACTATGAAATCTACAGAAAGAGGGACATCGCCGAATGCTTTTACGAGCATCATGTAGTTGAATGCCCTGAAGAAACGTGCCTGACCATCGAGGTTGGCGCCTGCAGATGCGGACATCTTGCCGTTCTCGACGATTGAAGGAATGGACTTGATGGCACCGTTGGCAGCGTTGATGGCACGGTAGCAGTCATCCCATACGCCGTCCACAGTTCCGGAAACGGTTTGTGTCTGTTCCTGACGGGTGAGGAGACGGGCGTACTTGTTGGTAAGCTCCTGTCCTTCGTATGAGTTGGTGAAGTATCCCGTGAGAATGCTGTTGTTGGCAGCGAATGAAGGCTCATATGCATTGACGGATGCGAACTTGGTAGGTGCGCCGCTGCGGTAAAGGTAAGTTACGTTGGCAGTGACCTGCGCCTCTGTCTTGTAGTAATCCTGAAATGTCAGGGTACTCTTAGGGTTCTCATCGAGGAAGCCTGAACATGATGCCAGGAGAAGAGCGCCTGAAACAAGAGCTACGGATTTATTCAATATATTTTTCATATTATTTCCAATTTAGAGCGGTTCGACTAGAAAGATACGTTCACACCGAATGTGAATGTCCTTGAACGAGGATAAGAGTAGAACGGCATGTTCTGGCCGAACGCATTGCTACCACCGAGGTTGTCGTCGATCTCGCCGTCCTCAGGATCATATCCGAGATAGTCCTTTGAGCAGAGAAGGAAGAGATTGGAACCGCTGATGTATGCGCGGAGACCTCTTATGCCGAGCTTTTCGGTGACATTCTTTCCGAACGTATAGCCGAGCTGGAGCATGTTGAGACGCACGTATGAACCGTCGCATACCCACGCTGAATCTACAGAGGTGTCCTGTCCTGCGTGGCCGCTGTTGGTCAGGCGGACAGCCTGCTGGATGGCGTCAGGATTGGTGCCGTCGTATGCTCCGTCATAGATAGCCGTGAGTCCGTTGGTGATACCGAAACGGTCATATAGTGGATGGAAATAACGCTGCATCACTTCTACGCCTGCAACGAACTGAAGGTCGGCAGTGAGGTCGAAACCCTTGTAGTTGAAGGTGTTGATCCAGCTGCCGGTCCATGCAGGAACGCCCTGTCCGAGCACCTTCTTGTCAGCTGAACGGTGAGGACGTCCTACGTCTGCGAGAGCGCAGCGACCAGCCTCACAGTCTTCTTCTGTCCATACGCCGAGACGCTCGTATCCGTAGAATGCGGAGAGGGACTCGCCGACACGGAGGATGGAGTTGGAACCGCCTACCCAGCCGTTCATCTCGATATCCTCGTCGTTTTCGCCGAGGTGAGTGATCACGTTCTTGTTGTAGTTGACGTTAAGAGTGGTGTTCCAGGTGAAGTCCTTGGCGTCGATCGGGTAAGCGTTGATGAGCAGGTCGAAACCGCTGTTCTTTACGGAACCGATATTCTTGAATACTGAAGTGAAACCTGTGGAGTGTACTACCGGGCAGCTCAGAAGGAGGTCTGAGGTATTCTTCTGATAATATGACAGGTCGACATTGAGGCGGTCATTGAAGAGACCGAGGTCGATACCGAGGTCGAACTGTGCGGTCTTTTCCCACCTGAGGTCGGAGTTAGCCATGGATGAAAGACGTGAGTATGGAGTCCTGACGTCATCGAGGAGAAGAGTACCTGCGCTTACCTTGGCGAGGGACTCGTAAGTTCCGATTTCGGAGTTACCGGTGATACCGTAGCTCGTATGGAGTTTGAGGCGGCTGATCTGGGAGATGCCCTTCATGAAATCCTCCTGGGAAACGGTCCAGGCGAGACCGGCAGAAGGGAAGAATGCCCACTTGTTGTTGGCTCCGAACTTGGAAGAACCATCATAACGTCCTGTGACAGTGGCTGAATAACGGTCCTTGTAGGTGTAACCCACACGGAGGAAGTAGGAATTCATGGCCCAACGGTCATAGTATGAGTATGGAGCATCAGGAGTGGTGGCTACACCCATGTTGTGGTCCTCATAGAAGTCGTCGGAGAATCCGCTTGTCCAGTCGTAGTTCTCGTTGAATGTCTGCTCCTGCCATGAGAGACCGGCCATAGCGTTGATGCGGTGGTCGTCGAAGACATTGTTGTATGTAAGATATGTCTCCTCCTGCCAGTAGAAGCTGTCGTCGTGCATGTACTCTGCCCATCCGTCAGGCTGGGAAAGGTTGGCAAGATTGACTGAAGAGTAGTTTCTCAGCTGTACGCTGTGATGGTCTACACCATACTGGGTCTTGAGGTCGAGACCCGGGAGAAGGTGGAATGTGAAAGCAGCGTTGCCGAATATCTGGGTGTTGTATCTCTGACGTCTCTGGAGGTCGAGGATAGATACCGGGTTGGCCATGCCTTCGAAGCCGAGATCGAGGTCTGAAGAAGCGCTGGTGGTGTATGCGCCAGAGTCAGGCTCATATACCGGCAGCCATGGCAGCATTTCGATGATGGTACGGACAGCCTGCTGGGCACCTGCGTTGTGAGGGGTGACGCGGCCGACAGTATGGTTGACCATGAGGTTGATGTTGGTGGTGAGCCACTTGGTCGGATTGGAATCGAATGTAAGCTTGCCGCTCACACGCCTTGTCCAGGTGTTCTTCATGAGACCCTGCAAGTCGGTGTAGTTGAGGAATGCACCGGTGCTTGAGTTCTTGGAACTGTGCTGGATGTTGATCTGGTGGTTGTGGGAGAAAGTGGTGCGGGTAGCTTCTTTCTGCCAGTCGGTGTCGTAAAGCGGCTTGCCGGAAGCGTCGAAGTATCTGCGGTCGGTAAACCATGTGGCAGGGTCGAGAGACCAGTTCATGCCGTTCCACTTGTTTTCGTTAGCGAGTCCTTTCATAAAGGTGTCGCACCATTGCTGGGCGTTCATCGCTTTCATGTGACGGGCCATCTGGCCGACAGTGAGAGAACCCTGATAGCTGATGAAGTCGCCTTCCTGGCCGGTATTGCCCCTCTTGGTTGTTACGAGGATAACGCCGTTGGCTCCGCGTGCGCCATAGATAGCGGCTGCGGAAGCGTCCTTGAGGACTTCGATGGATTCGATGTCGTTAGGGTTCAACAGGTTGAAATTATCCATCGCAACGCCATCGACTACATAGAGAGGGTCTGATGAAGCGTTGATGGTAGCCGTACCGCGGATGATTACGCGCGGAGCAGCGAAGCCCTGTGTGGCAGCGTTGAGGATAGTGACACCTGAGGCCTTGCCACGGAGGCTCTCGAGGGCACTGAAGTTCTGGGCCTTGACGATCTGGTCGCCTTTGACATTGGCGATAGATCCGGTGACATCCCTCCTTCTGGCAACACCGTAACCGATTACCACGGTTTCATCGAGGAGGTTGACGTCCATCTCCATCTGGACGTTGAGGGAAGTAACATTGCCGGCTACGATTCTCTGCTCCTTGTAGCCTACGCAAGAGAATACGATTGTCTCCTGCTCAGAAGCAGTGATCTGATAATAGCCTTCTGCGTTGGTGATGGCACCGATGTTGGTACCTTCAACCATTACAGCGACACCCTGGAATGGAACAGAGTTTTCATCTGTCACAATACCAGTCACAGTGTGTCTGCTTTGTGCCATAAGCGATACGCTTGCAATCATGACAGTAAGGACACACAAAGTGTTTTTTAAGAAATGGTGCATAAGTGATTTAGTGTTAGTTTATTAATTGAGCCCTTTCACATACCGGGCTTTTTCGTAGCTTGAAATTAGATAAAACAAACAAACTATCAAAGCCGTTCCGCTTAAATCGTACTCTCAATTTGCGTAAATCTATGCCGTTATTTGCGTAAATGGCGGTAACTTAGGCATGAATGCCGGGATTTTATCAATGTAGCTACGGAAAGTAGCAGCAATCTTCATTGATGCAAACAGATGTTTCTTGACGCCTCTCATTTAGCAAGTTACCTTTGCGCAAACAGTCACACAATCAAGTATTATTTTTTATACATTTGTATCATGAAACTATCTGATCAGACGCGGAATATCGCTATTGACATTTTCAGAGGCCTGACGATGATACTGATGATCGTCGTCAACGACCTGTGGACCGTGCATGGAGTGCCGGTCTGGATGGAACATACGGAAACCGACTTCGACGGCATGGGCCTGGCGGACGTCGTCTTCCCGATGTTCCTCTTCGCGGTGGGCCTGTCCATCCCGTATTCGATCGACCGCCGCTCCGCGAAAGGGGCGTCCGGAGAATCGATGCTCGGGCACATAATTTCGCGCACGTTCGCCCTAATCGTAATGGGCGTGTTCATCCAGAACGCCGACGGCCATACCTTTAGCAAAGGCCTCTACTGGCTCATCATGCTGGCAGGCTTCTTCCTGGTCTGGAACCGCTATCCGGCGGAGTTCCGCTCTCGCAAGCTACTCCGGGCGGTTGGATTGGTCCTGCTTGTCTTCCTTGCGACGACTGTCCGCTATAAGCATGGGGGAGTCTTCCGTGCCGGCTGGTGGGGCATCCTTGGCATGATCGGATGGGCCTATCTTTTCTCTGCCATCGCCTACCTGCTGCTCCGGCGCCGCTCAATAGGCCTGGTCCTTTTGTTCATCGGACTTATAGGACTGAATATTCTGACTGAGGACATGCGTTCAGGCGATTCGATACTGCCTTCGAGGAATTTCATCACCGAGCTCGGGAGAGCGCTGAATCTCGGGAACGGGTCGAGCTCTATCATGGTCATGGGCGGCCTTCTGACTACGATTGCGGAGAGAAGCCTGCGCGACCGTTACCGGCTTGCCGCGGGCATTCTGGCAGCGCTGGCGTTCTTTGCGCTGGGGTGGCTGTCGCATGATTTCTGGATAATCTCCAAGAACGAAGGGACGTTGCCATGGTGCATGTACACGATGAGCATTTCGTTGGCGTTCTATTCGTTTCTGAGGATTCTGGAGAGATTCAGGCTGACGGGCTGGTTCGCGCCGCTCGCGCCTTCAGGAACAATGACTCTGACCGTCTATATGATCCCGTACATCTATTACGCGATCCGTAAGTTCGCCGGTCTTTCGGCTCCGGACTGGCTTACCGGCTGGCTCGGAATCGGGAAATGCCTCCTTCTCGCCCTCCTGTGCGTCGCTGTCGCCTGGGTTTTCAGGCGCTTGCATCTTGAGCTGAAAGTCTGACCGGTTACTGTTCGAGATACCGCTCGATGGAGTCTCTCATGGTCCCGCCGAAGGAGTAAGTCAGATTCTCCCAGTCGTCGATTCTCCATGCGCCGTATTCATAGACGAGGTCCATCCTGTACTGCAGAGGCTTGTCCCTGAATCCTAACGACGGCGTGATGGCGGAGATGTTGACAGCTGCCGTGCCCTCGACGGCGTCACTCGGCAGGAATCTCAAAGACAGGTCCTTGTCGTCGAAGATCGAGTCTCCGTCGCCGTCATACCAGTAGGTCAGGAATTCCCCGGAAGGAACCCCGTCAGGGTACTGCTTGATTTCGTTCTCATAGGACGTAAATGCTTTTTCCAGAATGGCGTAGAATTCGGTGGAAAATGCAGATTTGTCGATTTCCGAGAGTGACTTATGGTCAGGTAACTGAGCAAAAGCCCAACGGCACCAGTCGCTTGTCGGAGCTGCAGCATTTTTCGGGCTGAGAGGCTGCAACACGTAAAGAGCGGACAGGATTATTAAAAGGATGGATGAAATTCCGACGGTGAATTTTTGTTTCATGTAACCCAATGTGTTGTTCCCGCCATAAAGATATTAAGATTCTGTTTAATTATCAAGTCACGGTGGGGAATTATCCCCTAAAGTTTACGCATTATGCCGCAAGCGTTTCGCGGGAATGTGCTATTTTAGTGGCAGATAATTAATAACACAGTAATGAAAAGACTGATCATTGCGGCGATTGTCGCGTTTTCTCTTTTGGCCTGCAATCAGAAAAAGCAGCCAGGATATGTCGTCCAGGTATCCCTCGGCGGATGGGACAAGGCAAATTACACCGTAGAACAGGTATGCGGCAGGATCGACTCCGTCGCCAGCCTTATCAACGTGGAAAAAGTAATCATCGGCTGGACCCTCGATAAAGATTTCTATAAGCAGCTCGGTTCTCATCTCCATTCCAAGAATATCCAGATGCTGTTCTGGCTTCCTGTCTTCGCAGAGACCGAAGGCGTCTGCGACAACGTCCCTGCCGTCGACCTCTGGGGCAATATCCCCGCCAACTTCGACCTTGCTGCCGAGGAGGGCTTCCGTTTCAACTGTCCCGGCAACCCGCAGAACGCCGCCAACCTACTGGCGCTTTATGACCATGAACTCGCCGACTGCGGTTTCGACGGCGTCTTCATGGACCGTATCCGCACTCAGTCTTTCGTCAGCGGAGTCAGCGGTATCCTTAACTGCGGCTGCCCCGACTGTGTCCTCAAGTTCTGGAACGAGGGTGTCGATCTGGAGGCCGTGAAAGCCGCCTGGGAGACGCAGGGCGACCATTTCTTCGATCTGCTGTCATATGATCCCGCTGCCGGACCGGAATTCGCCGAGCCTCTCGCTGCGGCCTTCTTCGAGGCGAAGGGTCATGTAGTCAGCAACGCCGTCGCAGCAATCGCCGACAGTCTCCGAAACCGTGGACTGATCATCGGAATGGACCTTTATGCTCCGTTCATGGCCCCGTTCGTCGGGCAGGATTACGCGATTCTTTCCAGCCATGCCGACTTCATCAAACCGATGCTCTACCGGAAGACTCTCGCGCCGGCCGGCATGGGCTTCGAATACGACCTGATGCGGGCTGCCATCCCGGATGCCGGCGGCTATCCTGAATTCCCGATGGACGTCGACTTCCTCCGCTCGCAGCTCAGGGCCATGGGCTCATGTGCCTGCGGCCGTTATCCGGGTATCGAGATCAACTACCGCGAGGGGATAGTCGAGACTTCTCCGGAATACGTCACCGAATGTCTTAACGAAATCATGGGCTGCGGCTACGACGGCGCTGTCCTCTCCTGGAACATCATGGAAGCCCCTCAGGCCCACATCGCCTGCCTCAGCCGGCAATGACGCATGAAAAAACTCCGTACTGTAAGGCACGGAGTTCAGACTAGCCAGACATCTCTGAATTCTACTTTAACCGGTAGATAATAGGGAAAGCGAAAGAGACTTTGACAGGCTTGCCGTCCAGGATGCCAGGTTTCCATTTAGGGGACATCTTGAGTACGCGCAGAGCCTCATTGTCAAGGGCCTCGTTGACTCCGCGGATAATCTGGGCATCTACCAGATTTCCTTCCTCGTCGATAGCGAACTGGCACATGACTGTGCCCTGGATGTTTGCTTCCTTGGCACTCTCAGGATATTCGAGTTTGGTATTCACCCACTTCGCGAAAGCATTTGCATCCCCGCCATTGAAAGTAGGCTGTACATCGACAAGTTTAAAAGGAATAGCCTCCTTGTCAATCTCTTTCGTCATGGTCTTAACCTCTACAGGAATATCAGACTCTACTTTGTCATAATTCAAAGTAGCCTCAAAAGCCTTATCTGCGGGATCCATCGGAGAATTGCTCTTGTTGGTGCAGAAACAAAGCGCCGCTGCGAGCACTGGCACACAAGCTACATAGCCCAGACGGAGCCAGTTGCTTGATTTGACTGATTGCATCATAGTGATTCTGTTTTTGAGTTTAGTGTGATTAAAGCCGTTGGCCATTTGGAAGCGTTGCGCTCCCACAGCTTTCTTCACAAGCAATAATTGGTATAGTTTTGCATCGATGCCTTGATTGATTACCGCCTCGTCAGCCTCATACTCATGGAGCATTTTCAGCTCCGTCCTCATGATCCAAACCAGCGGGTTGAACCACTGCAGTGCCAGGACGACCGAAAACAGCAGCAGGTCGACCGAATGGAGACTGTGGACATGAGCCCGCTCATGAGTCAGAATCATAGGATTCTGTTCGAAGTCTTCCCGGCTCATGACAACGTTCCTGAGAAAGCTGAACGACGGCATGTCCTCTTCGACGACTGACAGTCTCAGGTCCGGGAAATCAGTTTTTTGTCCTCTCCGGATCATGATGACGGTCTTGACGATCGAGGCGGCGGTCAGCAGGACCACGCCCTCGGCGCCGAGAATATAGACCAGCGTCAGAAACTCCTTCCAGCTCCATGATCCCTGAGCCGCTGCGGCAGACGGCCCGTCACTACCGACGATCGAGGCCGGGAGAACCAGGCGTGGCAAGTACATGCTCTCCAGTGCCGGTCCGAAGTCGAAATCGATCAGCGGCAGAATAAGACAGATCGTCGAGCCCACGAGGAGGACGACACGATTGAACCGGAAGAAGGTCGTCCTTCTCATGAACAGGATAAAAAAAGAATAGAACAGCGAGATCAGAAGCCCGCTTTTTAATATATAGGCCATCATCATCGCTTGTTTTCAATTTGTGTTATCAGTTCCTTGATCTCATCAAGGCTCATTTTCTCTTCCTCTACGAACTGTGAAATCATGCTCAGGATTGTCTGGCCCCTGTATTCCTTTTCGGAGAAGGCCGGACTGTACTGGAAAGAATTCGCCATCGGCTTGCGCACGAGGAATCCCTTCTCCTCGAGAAACTTTACCTGAGTCGCCACAGTATTATAGCTAGGCTTCGGTTCCGGCATCTGGGCGACTATGTCCCTTATGAAGACATCCCCAGTGTTCCAGATGATCTCCATCACCTCTTCTTCTTTTGCAGTCAATCTCTGTTTCATGGTCTAAATACTTTGTCCTGATGCAAATATACAAATAATTCCTAAAACTCCTAATATTTTTCGGAGATTTACAAAATTTTTTCGGAGAAGCCTTGCAACTACCGTATTTAATAGATACTTTTGCATAAAACCAATCAGTCATGAAGAGGATATTGATAACCGCCATTGCGGTTCTGATGCTGCTTCCGGCCTTTGCGCAGGAAACAGGGGCCGGCGATAACCGCCAGGCTCTCGAAACTGCCCGGCTGCTTAAGAGCCAGTATAAATTCGACGAAGCGATCGCAGTCCTGACGTCCAGTCTTAGTCCGGGGTCATTCGATCCTGCAATCATGAAGGAGATCGCCGACTGCCATTTCCAGTCCGGCAACGCGATAGATGCTGCAGGGGTCTATGCCTTGCTTTACCAGCTCGACCCGACTGACCTGACCGTCAAAGTCCGTCTCGCAGCTATCAGCTATCGTCAGAAAGATTATGGAAACGCCATTCTATTCGGTCGCGAAATAACTGCTACCGACACGATTCCGGCGATAACGACCATGGTGGGGGACTCCTACGCCGCACTCGAACAGCCTGACTCTGCGCGGATCTGGTACACGATGACTCTGGACCGTCAGCCCCGAAACGCAGGCGCCATCACGAAACTCTCCGCCATCCTGCTTCAGAACAAAGAATACGACAAGATTCTCGACCTTACGGGCGGGTACATGGAATATGATTCGACCAACGCTACGATCAACCAGATCCGGGCGAAGATTTTCTACATCAAGAAGGACTATGACAAGACCATCGACCTTCTGACATTCAATCGTGACTCTCTGGAGGACGACTCATATCATACACATCTGTATCTAGGGCTAGCCCTCAGGGAAACCTTCCAGTTCCAGGATGTCGAGAAGGAGCTCACCCGGGCATGGGAGATCGACTCCACGGATTATACGCTTGCTCTCAATATCGCCCGTGTCAAGAGTGTTTTCAGCAGGGAGTTCAATCCAGGAGTCAAGGAGTGGTATGACAAGGCCGAAGCTGTACTGACCCCGGATCCTCTCGACCTATATAATGTCTATAAGACTGCAGGAGACGACTGTGTCGCGAAAGAGGATTTCGACATGGCCCTCGGATATTATGAAAAGGCTCTGGCAGCCTACCCGACGGGCCTCGTATCGGTCTATTCGATAGCCTACTGCCACATGCGCAAGAAAGATTATGCCAAGGCCAGGACCTGGTACGAGCGCTATCTTAAGGCCGGCAAGCCCGGTACAAAACTCTACGAGGCCGCCCAGGACGACCTCGACTACGTCAAACGCGAGCTCTTCATGCTAGAAAAGTAGGGAACGCCACTGCTCGATGAGGCGGGGGAGGGTCCAGCCGACGCTTATGCTGAGCTGGCTGGTGCTGGCGAATTCATGGACTTTGTAAAGGGAGAGGTCGATGGCTCCGGGATTGCGGCGGCAGAAGCGGCGGAAGGCGGTCGCGGCCTTGCCTCCGTTGAGGCAGATGGTGCGGATCGACGGGTTGGCCCGCAGAAGGGCGGCGATGTCGTTCGGGACCTCGTCGTGGATTGCGGAATCGAGGCTGCCATGTCTCCGGGCCGATGCGAAGACGTCCCAGACCGCGATTTTATGATCCTTTAACATGGCCTTCTTGGCCTCGTAACCGGTCGGTGGCTCCTCGTCGAGGATAGCGGCCATGACAGGCCAGAACCGGTTACGCGGGTGCCCGTAATACTCCTGCCGTCGGATCGATTCGTCGCTCGGCAGCGACCCCAGAATCAGTATCTCCGGGGCCGTTCCGACTATTGGATCAAGTCCGTACTTTCGATTCTCAATCTTTGGTTCCATTTTTAAATATTTGCCAAATACAAAGGTAATCAATTATTCAAAAAGATGTTTTTCCGTGTAAAAAGTACCACTTGTAATAAATTTATAGTCAAAATATTATAACGTTTTAATTATTTGTGTTATATTTGCCCGTCAACGTTGATTAGTGGCCCCCGAAAAACTAAATTGTAAAAGAGTAGGGACTTAAGAAAAACACTGTTATGAAAAACGAAAAAGATGAATGCTTGAATAGCAAGCATTCAAGGAGTTCAGCGATTAACGTTGATGTCAATGATGTTTTCCAAAAAGACACTCATCCTGCTGGATATTGCCATGACAAAGAAATTGGCATTGACAGATCTTCGTGGATGATTCACTTAAAAGATGAATGCTACATGAGTGGTCTGTCTCTTCCTGGCACGCATGATACCATGTCGTTTTATGGTGGAGACATAGTGGCGTGTCAGACTGCCAGCCTCAAGACACAGCTTGAATCCGGTATCCGTGTCTTGGATATCAGGTGTTGTGAGGAAAATGGCAAATTTGTGATATACCATGGTCCTGTTTACCAAAAAGCCACATTCGATAAAGTGCTTGACACTATCAATATGTTTCTTCTTTACCATCCGGCGGAAACCGTTTATATGAGGATTCAGCAGGAGCATAGTAGCTCTGACTCTTTCGAGGAGACTTTCAAGACAAAGTATTTTGAACCTAGGAAGCATTTATTCTGGAATCCTATGGAAAGCTCCACTCCTCAGGATCCACCGCTCAGGGAGACAAGAGGCCGTATTGTCGTACTCCAAAAATTTGGAAAGAAGTATCAATTCGGCGTGCAATGGAATACTTTAAACGTTCAGGATAAGTATAATCTGAAGACAAATTGGGATTTATATGACAAATGGTCTGCCGTCAAAAAACATTTCGATGATGCGAATAAATCCGACAGGTCATCAAAGGAGACATACGTAAACTTTTTATCCGGATCAGGCGGCTCTTTCCCATATTTCGTTGCCAGTGGACAGTCTCGTCCGGCAACGGACGGAGAAAGACTCTCGACTGGTCTGGTAGCTCTCTTTCATAAGTACCCGGATTTTCCTCGTGTCAGAGGTAGTATCTTGTTTGAGGGAACTAACATTCTTTCCGCGGCTAGAATCGGAGAAGGGAAAATGTTTGATAAATATGTCGGTATGGTAATGGCGGATTTTCCTGGAAAGGAACTTATTGATGCCATTATAAGTCTGAATGGGATAGATTTCTAGTTCTGTATACGTGGGGTACTCTATTCGGGTACCCCATTTACTTTGACAAAAGGAACAATTAACTGTCGTAATCAGTTTATACCCTTGTCATTCCGGACCTTGATACGCCATTCTTCCTCTTCCATGATTCTTTCGCGACGCTTTTCGGGTGTTTCGTCAAGAGCCCACAGGCAGAGCATGACCAGCAGCGGAGAAATCAGAATCCCCAGCAGAACCCATCCTGCGACATTTCTGCCAAGCCTTGCCGCCATAAGCCCGCTGCATACCCAGCAGGTGATATACCAGGCAAAAACCAGAATCAGAATGAAAACAATCACGCCCGCGGTAATTCCCGGGAACAAAGGAGCTGTAGGATACATAGGTTTTGAGTTTAATGATTCTTAATTATACAATGCAATATAGGAATTTTCGGGGGAATTCTTTTAATTTGCCGATGTTAAACTGCATGTTATGAAAACATTCCTTCGCATACTTATCCTTGTCGCCATAGTCTGCGGCGTCGCAGTCGTTACATGTCCAAAGAATGAAGCCCATGTCAACGCAATCAAAGAAGTCGTCTTCGAGGCCATGTCGGAAAACTCCGACGATGAAACGAACCAGCTCGGACGATTATTCTTCGACGGAATCACCAACTACGCCATCGGCAGCCTTGTCACCTACGAAAACCACTTCCTCTACAGCACCGCCTCTATCAAATCCCCCGATGGCACCCGCAAGCGCCTCTCCACCGGCGTTTTTGGGCACGTTTTTACTGTAAGTAAAGAAGAAATGGCGGAGATGGTGGGTATCTAATTCATAATTGTTTTATAGAAAAATTCATGAAAAAGAAACGGATCAAGCTAGGAACTGTTACGGAGGAGGATATCCTAAAGGCCCGGAGGAGGGCTGATCGGGAGGAGGAGATCCGTATGTACGGGCGGCCGGTAGCCGGACGTCGGATGCTGCATAAATCCCGGAAGATTTATGACAGAAAGAGGCTTAAGCAGCAGGATTTAAAGGCGTAGTCGATATGGCGATACACCTTCTGTAAAATGATTACTTGCTCTGCAGTTTCTGGATTTTCTCGATTGAGAGACTAGTTACCTTCCTGATTATCTATGCTTGATTATAGACTACGGCTTATATGTGAATTTACAGTCAGGGTAATTTGAACATCCGTAGAATCTTCCGTATTTTCCTTCTCTCGGAATAATTTTACCTCCGCATCTCGGACAGATTCCGGATTGGATTTTTGCAAATTTCTGGTTTTTGACGCTTCTGGCATATTGTATATGCTCCTCCTGGGTACTCTTAGAATCGCATTCTATGATGGAAATCCGGTAGAATAATCTATCTACATTTTCGTCTGGAATGACAACGTCCTTATAATTGAGAATAGTTCTCTTCAAATCGCTGAAGTAAACCACATGTGTATTTTTAGCTGTAATTCTTAAATCTCCACGTCCTGAAAATGCGACTATAGAGTATATCGGGACATTACTGTACTGCCGGCCTAGTCTTCCGCGCAAAGCTCTTATGTGACCGTAATTCTGAAGAATCGGGTTGTAAAAACTGTACTTTCTTCTTTTAGTACTTTGTGTCCAGTATTCTGTCTCTTCAGAACCATAGATGTGGCCTGTATAATTTTTTGTTTCAATTACAAATATCCCGTATGTGGAGAAAACAATATGGTCAATCTGAGATGTCCCTACTTCTGTCCGGATTGTTATATTATTCAAGACTTTGTATTTATCCCCGGGAAGCTTTTTCAGAATACCGGCAACCGTTTCCTCTCCGTAATTGCCTCCGGTGCTACGAAATCTCCAGAAGAATATTACGAGAATTAATATGAGAGATAATACGGTGTACAATTCCATTTCAATCTCTGAGAAAAAACATCAACTAATATAGCGTTTTTGTCGAAAAATATAATATCAACTTGACGGATATTCCCGCTGAATTGCCCGGAGATAAAGGAGAGAGGCGCTGTTTTAAGATGTTGGATATTAATAGTTTAGCGGATCAGTATTCTCCCTTACCAGCGAAAAATGGCGTATAAAGGAGCGAGGCATTAAAGGAAATCACTGATTGATAAGCGGTTACGAGAGTGAGGCTCTCCCTTACCGTGGGTTGAAGGGCTAGCGGATGGTGACTTTGGTGGTGCCGGGGATGCCGGGGAGCCAGGAGGTGGAGAGGGCGTAGGTTTCGTCGAGCTCTTTGCGGAGGGCGGTGGCGAGAGTGCCGTCGCCGACTCCATGGACATAGACGATGCGGCGGCCTTTGTGGCGGAGATTGTTGCGGAGAGTCTGGCGGAAGTAACTCATCTGGTAGTCGAGTGCGGCCCATTCGGGAATGCCTTCGCTGCCCGGAATGCGCTCGAGATGAAGGTCGATCGTGATCTCGCCTGCTGCGTCCTCATGAACCTCCCGCCGGGCGGGTTTATGGACCCGGGACGGGATGGAGGTATAGAGCTGCCGGTCTTCGTCGGGATCGACCGGGACGAATTCGCTGCGGACGGCGCGGATGACCATGCCGTCGAGGTCGATCTCGTAGTAGCCGTCACCGAAGCCGGTGATGGTCCCCATGTCGCTGGAGTCCATGAGACGGACTTTCTGGCCTTTGGAGAGGCCTTCGTTGCGGGCGCGTTCTTCGGCACGGGAAGGGTGCACGACGGTCCTGTTGCGCGGCTGGTTTGCGGCCGGCGCGGAGGACTGGCCTGCCGCCGTCGGACGACTCTCCTCTGCAAGCTTCCCCTTTACGAGTTTAAGATCTTTCAGCGAATTCAGTTTCATGCCCGCAAAGGTACGCATTTGTCTGACGGTATGCCAAAAATTCCGTATATTTGTAAACTTAATGCATCGATATGCCGCAGGAAGGGAATATCTTAATAAAAGGAGCGAAGGTCAATAACCTCAAGAATATCACGGTAGAGATACCGAGGAACAGGTTTGTCGTAGTCACCGGCATCTCCGGGTCAGGCAAATCCTCTCTCGCGTTCGACACCCTTTTCGCCGAGGGACAGCGCCGCTTCGCCGAAAGCCTTTCCTCATATGCCCGGCAGTTCCTGGGCCGCATGAACAAGCCCGACGTCGAACTGATCGAAGGCGTCCCTCCGGCAGTCGCAATCGAGCAGAAAGTCAACATCCGCAATCCTCGCTCCACCGTAGCGACTACGACCGAAATCTACGATTATCTCCGTCTCATCTTCGCCCGCATCGGCCGCACCTTCTCTCCGGTCTCCGGAACCGAGGTCAAGTGCCATTCCGTCAACGACGTGATGGAGTACATCTATGAAAAAGACAACTCGGCCGTCTATCTCCTGGCTGAGCTTAACTGGCAGCAGCGCGACGATAAGGTCGAGCTCATGCTGGAGCTCAAGGAACAGGGATACTCCCGCTTCTGGGCCGACGGCGCTGTCGTCAGGATTGAGGAGATCATGCAGAAGTCTGAGACTGGAAACTTTCCGGACCAGCTCTTCCTGCTCGTCGACCGCGCCAAGATAACAGACCGCAATGACGAGGACCTGCGTACCAGACTCCAGGCCTCCATCGACAACTGCTTCAGCGCCGGCAAAGGGACAATGTATGTAGTCCGCGACGGGGAGAAGAAGCAGTTCATCAGCCGTTTCGAGGCGGACGGAATAGTCTTCCGGGAGCCGGACGAATACATGTTCAGCTTCAACAGTCCTCTCGGAGCCTGCCCGGTCTGCGGCGGTCTCGGAAAGATCATCGGCATCAGCGAGGATCTGGTCGTCCCGGACAAGGCCAAGAGCATCTACGACGGGGCTATCGCCTGCTGGAGGGGAGACAAGATGGGCTGGTTCAAGGAGCAGATGATAAAGAATGCCGAGAAATACGGCATCCCAATTTTTACCCCGTACTGCGAGCTTTCCGACGAGGTCAAGGATACTATCTGGAACGCCCACAGCGTCGACGGGGACGAGACTACCATCGTCGGAATCAACGAATTCTTCAGCTGGGTCGAATCCAACAGATATAAGATCCAGTACAAATATATGCTCAGCCGTTTTTCGGGCCGTACTACCTGTACCGAGTGCAAGGGCAGCCGACTCCGCAAGGACGCGCTTTACGTCAAAGTCGGCGGCAAGAACATCCATGAACTTCTCTCCATGAAGGTCGACGACCTGCTGGCCTTCTTCCGCGACCTGAAGCTCTCCGACTACGAATTCTCTATTGTCCATAAGGCCGTCGAGGAGATCACCTCCCGGCTTCAGTATATCAGCGATGTCGGGCTGTCCTACCTGACGCTCAGCCGCGCCTGCAACACACTCTCCGGAGGCGAGAGCCAGCGAATCAACCTGGTGACCGCTCTCGGCAGCTCTCTCGTCGGTTCCATGTACATTCTCGACGAGCCGAGCATCGGCCTGCATCCGCGCGACACCGACCGTCTCATCGGGGTCCTTCGCCGGCTCCGCGACATCGGCAACACTGTCATCGTCGTCGAGCATGACGAGGAGATCATGAAGGCTGCCGACATGCTCATCGACATGGGCCCGAAGGCCGGTGTGGACGGCGGCGAGATCGTTTTCCAGGGAAAGGTTCCGGAGTCCCCGACTGCCGCCGAGGTCGAGAAATCGATGACTCTGGGCTATCTCACCGGCGCTCGCAAGAGGGCTGGCAGGGAGAAACGCAAGTGGCACTATTCGATAACAGTCGAAGGTGCCATGGAACATAACCTCAAGAATATCAACGTGAAGTTTCCTCTGGGCGTGCTGACGGTAGTCACCGGAGTCAGCGGAAGCGGAAAATCATCTCTCGTCGGAGATATCCTCTATCCAGCCCTGTACCGCAGGATCAACGAAAGCGGCAATCTGCCGGGTACATTCCGCGGACTGTCCGGCAATCTGGACAGGATAACTCAGGTGGAGTATGTCGACCAGAATCCTATCGGCAAGAGTTCCCGTTCGAATGCGGTCACATACCTCAAGATTTATGATGATATCCGTAAGCTGCTTTCGGAGCAGCAGTACGCCAAGATAAATGGATACACTCCTTCATACTTCTCTTTCAACCAGGATGGCGGACGCTGCCCTGAGTGCCAGGGAGAGGGTTACGTGCGTATCGGGATGCAGTTCATGGCTGACGTTACCATGGTCTGCGAAGCTTGCGGCGGACGCCGTTTCAAGCCGGATATCCTAGAGGTGCGTTACAAGGAGAAGAATATCGATGACATATTGAACATGAGCGTGGAGGAGGCGATGGAGTTCTTCGGGGCTCAGTCGGATCCGGGCGCCAAGACTATCGCGGCAAAGCTGAAACCGCTCGCCGACGTCGGTCTTTCGTACATAAAGCTCGGCCAGAGCAGCAGTACTCTCTCCGGCGGCGAGAGCCAGAGAATCAAGCTGGCCTACTTCTTGTCGATGAGTGACGGGGACTCCAAGAAGAAGATAATGTTCATGTTCGACGAGCCTACGACCGGTCTGCATTTCTATGATGTCGAGAAGTTGCTTAAGGCTTTCGATGCCCTGCTGGCCAGGGGACATTCGATAGTGGTGATCGAGCATAATCCGGATGTCATCAAGGCTGCCGACTGGGTGATCGATCTCGGTCCTGATGCCGGAGACGAGGGTGGTACTGTCGTCTTCGAGGGTACTCCGGAGGACCTCATTAAAAAGGGAAATACATTTACAGCTAAATACTTAAGATAATGGATGCAGTTATTACCTACGTAAACGGGCTTGACCCGCTTTGGCAGAAGGATTATGAGAAGAGGGTCGGAGTTTCGATCCTTTCGAAGAGATTCCGTGACTGGGGTACTCTGAAGTTCCTGCTGCGCGGTATCCAGAAATACATGCCGTTTGTCGAGAATGTCTATCTCGTCGTCGCCCGCGACAGCCAGGTGCCGGATTGGGTGGACCGTTCCCAGCTGCGGATCGTTACCCATGACATGATCATGCCGGCGGAGTCGCTGCCGACGTTCAACAGTTCGATGATCGAGATGTTCCTGCACAGGATTCCGGGACTGGCAGACCGTTATCTTTATTTCAACGATGATATGTTCCCGGTAGCTGACTGCTCAGTGGAAGATTTCTTCGTGGACGGAAAGACCGCGATGAATTATTCGAAGACGATTCTTTGCGGAAGCAAGTTCAAGCAGCTTGCCAAGCGTTCTGACCACCTTGCGCGCAAGGCGCTCGGCATGAAGCCGTCGATGATCTATGCCCGTCCGCAGCATACTTGCTCGCCTATGCAGCGCAAGCCTTTCGAGGAACTCTATGCCAAGGTCGAGCCTGAGATCATGGCTTCGCTTACGCCGCTCCGCAGCGACAACAACTACAACCAGTACCTTTTCCTGGATTATCTTCTTTATACAGGAAGAGCCTTTTCGAGAAGGATTCCTGCGAAGTATTATTCTCTCGCGACTTCTTCTCCTTCGAGAATCTGTCGTCTGCTGCTCAATCCGGGCTCAAAGAAGCTTATCTGCATTAATGACGTGCATCTCAGCGAGAAAAAGTTCCAGAGATATCAGAAGGAACTTCTGGAAGGATTCAACGCAAAGTTCCCGGAGAAATCCCGTTTTGAGCTGTAATCATTACTGTAAATTGCTGAATTTTCAATATTTTTTGAGGTTTTAGTTAATCTATACAATAATTTAATTAAATTTGCGAGAATAACTACGATTTGCTAGCATGAAGGAACTTTCACTCGATGAACTCAAGGCTGCCAGGCTGGAGATTCTAAAAGCTGTCGACCGATTCTGCGTTGATAATGATATTAAATATTTTCTCGCTTACGGGACTCTTCTTGGAGCCGTAAGGGATGGAGGTTTTGTCCCTGGAGAGGATGGCATCGATATCATGATGCCACGCCCTGGTTACGATATCTTCTGTAAAGGATTCGTCGCCAATGGCTTGGAGGTAGTCAGCACGCAGAACACTCCGGATTGCTATATCGCTTATGCAAGGGTCCAGGATACAGAAAAGACTGTCGTCCATACTCTGATACCTTGGGCTTCTAAGTCAGTCCAGAAGGGCGTATGGATCAACATTTTCCCTCTCGACGCGGAATATGATTCCAACGGACAGCGTGACCTGCACTACGAGCGAATTACCAAGATTTACCGCAAGCTTCGCAAGCGTCGTCTTCTCAGAGGGGCTGTAACTCCGGAGTTCGGACGTGCCGTGCTTTTCAAGACTGTCCTCAAGAGGATCGTGCATCCTCTCTGGTATATCCAGAGTCCAAAATGCTTCATGAAAGATATGCAGGAGTCAGTCATGGAGATTCCTTACAAGGTAACGGACCATGTTTCTCAGCTGGCCCGTCCTGAGTCCCCACATGACTGGTATTACAAGACCGATATCGTTATCGCTCCTGAGCGTATGAAGTTCGAGGATGGCGAGTATCCGGTCCCGGTGGGCTATGACCTTATCCTCAGCGACAGGTATGGGGATTACAAGAACTTCAAGTTCGAGCCTCGCACTACCAGGGATCATACCCGTTTCTTCTGGAAATAGTTCCCGTTTTCAGGGATCGACCACTATCAGAGCCAGGGCGGAGTCATTGACTGGCGCTCCGGCTTCGAAATAGACCAGTATGCTTCCTCCGGTCTTCGGGATTACCTTCAATCCGTGACCGTCTTTATCTATCTCATAATCATACAGTTCTCTTACACCTACGTCTTCGTCGTGTGAGACCGGGTCGATTGTCATCGGGGTCGTCTTCGGAACCACGTCGCACCAGATATGTACCGTGTCCCCGGGCATACATTCGTTGTAGTCCGAGGGGTGAAGCACGAGTTTCGGGGCGTAGTCAGTCAGCCCTGTCTTGTCTATCCTCCATCCGTCTTCTGACAGACCGTCGCCTTCAGGCCTTATGGTTATCCGATAGTGGCTGTTGCGCTCGATGTCATAGTTGCCTTTGCGCTCGCCGAGGTAGAAGCGATAGATTAGATACTGGCCATATCTGGTGTATTTTTCCGGAGAGTCGTACTCGGCCTCTATTTCTACGTAGGAGCATGATTCATTGCCTTCCGGGAGGTCTCCCTGCATGTTCTCCATCATATATAAGCTGAGGCTGCGGCTCATTCCGGGGCTGGTTTCCATGTTCAGCTGGTCGGCATCCCTTCCGGATTTGAGAAATCCGGTCCTGAAGGTGTCGTTGCGTCCCTCCGCCCGGCTTTTCCCGAAGACTGTGGCCGAGCGCGGGGATTGGCGTACAGAGATCTTTGCGACAGAGAATCTGACATTTTTCTCCAGCGCGCTCCGGTCCACGTCTATCGTCAGCTTCGCCATCATCCTTTTCAGCTTTACGGTCATGCTGTCCGGACCGGCCGGGGCGACGGCGACGATTCCGCTCATCGGAATGCCTTCCTTATACTCGTCAGGGTAGGCGAGGTGGTATCGGTGATTCCGGAGATCATCCAGCGACCTTACGCCGCTGATACTGTATCCGAAATTCGCACATACCGCTACCGAATAATCCAGCCCCTTTATCAGAGAAAGCGTGATATCCGGAAGTCTTCCTCCATTTCGCCGCGCGTCAAGATACCGGTACTCTTCAAGGTCGCCTTCTTTATTGAATACGAATAGATTGGCATTTGAGATCTTGTCTTCATCAGGGTCGGCTGACTTCGTCAGAAGATGCCCGGTATCAAGGCTCACGGCTACCTCGACGGCCTGATCCTCCCGGATATCAGGTCCTTCCGAGGCACATGAAATGGTTGTTAGTAGTGTAATGAATATGAGTTTAACTTTTTTCATTTGTCAGTATTTTTCTACGGTCGGCGGCTTCGGCGTCCAGTCCTCGATCTCCAGAATCACTCGTGCCGTACCTGGTTCGATGGAAGTGTCAGGATTGTCGGAGCCCTTGCGGGTTATATACATCGATACTTCATACCGGTTATTGCGGCTGATTCCCGGGGGAGTCCGTCCGAGCGCGCTGCGGTTCACCTCGACCGGATAGTAGTAGGTCTTTCCGTCGATCTGTCCTTCGATCACAAGCCTGGTCGGGGGAGTCCCCAGCCCGGGTCTGTCTGCTTCCGAAGGGTAACAGAAGAATTCCAGCTCCGGTCTCCGTACGGCAGTTCCGGCAGGTCCCTGCAGTTCATGGTACAGCATTCCCGGCATCGACAGGCTCTTAAGATCGGATTCGGACAGCCGTCCGCTGTTGAGTATTATCCCCGGAGCGGAGTCTGTGGAGTCCGGAATCATCCTGCACGCTCCCGCTACGTTTGTGAGATAAACTTTTACATTCTCGAGCCTTGCTCCGGAATAGGAACGTCCGCTGAAATCGGCGCTTATAGCTTTCAGTACGATTTTAGCCATGAGGGGCTCGAGTACCATTCTTACGGACTTGTCTGCTCCTGCCTTGAGTCTGACGGCCGCGCTCATGACCGGAGCCGCCGGATTTTCGTTGCCGAGTTCCACGGTAATGCGGGAGAGGGCGGAGAGCGAATTGATCTCGGACCATGTAAACCTGTCTTCCGATGCGTTTGCCAGTACTACGAGTATTTTAGGGCCGCTCCTGGAAGCACATGTCGCTGAGGTTATCGTTCCGCCCTCGAACCGCTGGTAAGAATCCAGCCGCTGGAGTCTGTCGTCATTAAAGAAGAATATGTCCAAGCATCTGATTGACGTTTCAGCCGGAGACTCTAGGGCTGTTTTCGTATATATAAGGTCGTCTTCGATACGGCCTTCGTCTTCATTTTTGGTACATCCTCCGCCAAGGACCGGAACAAGAGAGATTGTAAGCAAGGATACCAGAAAGGTTTTAGTAATGGAGCCAGAGTCGCTCCCGAAAGCAAGAGTGAGGCGCCGGTCCTTGTCGTCAGAGGAATATTTGTTGTGCTTTTGCATTTACGTCACGATTTGTTTTCCGCAAATCTAGACGGAAATAATTTGCGTTGTACCACCCTTAAAAAATCCGACTGAAATTTATATGATCCATAAAATCATAAAATTATTTTTATCCTCTTCGTGCAAACCGGGAGGACCGGGTACAAAAAAAGAGATACCGCGATGGGCGGTATCTCTGGTATAAGATTATATGCTTTCTTTATCTGTTCTGCTCGATAGCGGCCTGGGCGGCAGCGAGACGGGCGATAGGAACGCGGAAAGGCGAGCAGCTGACGTAGTCGATGCCGATGCTGTTGAAGAACTTGATTGAATCAGGATCTCCACCGTGCTCTCCGCAGACTCCGCACTTGAGCTCAGGTCTCTTAGAACGTCCGGAGTTGATACCGTACTCGACAAGCTTGCCTACACCCTTGGTATCGATAGTCTGGAACGGATCTGAATCCACGATCTTGTGACCGAGGTAGTCGCCCATGAAAGTACCGATATCGTCACGAGAGAAGCCGAAGGTCATCTGGGTAAGGTCGTTGGTACCGAATGAGAAGAACTCGGCAACGCGGGCCATCCTGTCACCGGTAAGAGCGGCACGAGGGATCTCGATCATGGTACCGAACTGGTACTTGATGCTCTCCATTGTGCGGCCCTCGACCTCAGCGCGTACGCGGTCGCAGATAGCTTTCTGGAAGCTGAGCTCGCGGGCTGAGATAGTTACAGGGATCATGATCTCAGGAATAGGGTGCTTGCCCTCTTTCTGGAGTTCGGCAGTAGCCTCGAAGATAGCCTTGTACTGGGTCTCGGCAATAAGAGGGAAGGATACGTGGAGACGTACTCCGCGGTGACCCATCATAGGGTTGACCTCGTGGAGAGCGTTACCTCTCTTCTCGACTTCTGCTACAGTTATACCGAGCTCCTTGGCGAGTTCAGCCTTCTTCTCAGGAGTCTTAGGAACAAACTCGTGGAGAGGCGGGTCAAGCAGACGGAATACTACCGGCTTGCCGTCCATGATGCTGAGGGTGCTCTTGACAGCGGCCTTCATGTAAGGCTCGAGGTCAGCGAGAGCTGCCCTTCTCTCTTCGTCGGTGTCGCTGAGGATCATCTTACGCATCTTGGCGAGAGGACGCTCTGAATCCTTGCCGTAGAACATGTGCTCGATACGGAAAAGACCGATACCCTCGGCGCCGAACTTCATGGCCTTTGCAGCATCCTCCGGAGTATCAGCGTTGGTCCTGATGCCGATCTTGCGGAACTTGTCCACGATAGACATGAACTCGGTGAAGAGAGGATTCTCGGTAGCGTCCATTGTCTCGATGCACTCTGCATAGACAAGGCCCTTGGTACCGTTGAGGCTGATGAAATCGCCTTCCTTATATTCTTTCTTGCCGCTAGCGAAAGTAACGGACTTTTTCTCGAAGTTGATCTTCATGGAGTCGCAACCTACGATGCAGCACTTGCCCCAGCCGCGGGCGACGAGAGCTGCGTGGGAAGTCATACCTCCACGTGTGGTAAGGATACCTGCTGAAGCGCGCATGCCCTCGATATCCTCAGGAGAAGTCTCCTCACGGATAAGGATAACCTTGCGGCCTTCCTTCTGGGCCTCCATAGCGGCCTCTGAAGTGAATACGATAGTACCTACGGCACCGCCCGGAGAAGCAGGGAGACCCTGTGCGACGACTTTTGCCTTCTTCTCTGAAGCAGGGTCGAGGATCGGGTGAAGAACCTCGTCGAGCTGGGATGGAGAAACTCTCATCACTGCTGTCTGCTCGTCGATCATGCCTTCCTTGACCATGTCCATGGCCATCTGGAGAGCTGCGAGACCGGTTCTCTTACCGATACGGCACTGGAGCATCCAGAGCTTGCCTTCCTGGATAGTGAACTCGATGTCCTGCATATCGTGGAAGTGATTCTCGAGGTGCTTGCGGATATCGTCGAGCTCTTTGTAAACTGCAGGCATAGCCTTTTCGAGAGACTCGAGATTCTTGTTCTTCTCGCTCTTGGTAGCCTCGTTGAGAGGGTTAGGAGTACGGATACCTGCTACGACATCCTCTCCCTGGGCATTGATAAGCCACTCGCCATAGAACTTGTTGTCACCATTGGCAGGGTTACGTGAGAAAGCCACGCCGGTAGCGGAGGTGTTACCCATGTTACCGAATACCATTGACTGCACGTTGACTGCAGTACCCCAGTCATCAGGAATCTTCTCGATGCGGCGGTATGCGATAGCGCGTTTTCCGTTCCATGATTTGAATACGCCTCCGATGGAACCCCAGAGCTGGGCGTATGCATCGTCAGGGAACTCGACTCCGAGAACTTCCTTGATACGTACTTTGAACTTCTCTGCGAGGTCGGCGAGCTCTTCTGCAGTAATATCGGTGTCAGAGGTGTAACCCTTGGCATCCTTGAGCTCCTGCATCATACGGTCGAGCTGCTGGCGGATACCCTGACCGTCTGCAGGCTCGATGCCTTCTGCCTTCTCCATGACGACATCAGAGTACATCATGATAAGACGGCGGTAAGCGTCATATACGAAGCGAGGATTGTTAGTCTTCTTGATAAGACCAGGGATGGTAGCGGAGCACAGACCGATGTTGAGGATCGTGTCCATCATGCCAGGCATGGAACTTCTCGCGCCGGAACGGCAGCTCACGAGGAGCGGATCGTTAGGATCACCGAATTTCTTGCCCATAAGGTCTTCGGTAGCTTTCATAGCTTGAGCGACGTCTCTCTTGAGATCGTTGCTGTAACCTCCTCCAAGTGCGTAATATTCAGCGCAGCACTCCGTCGTGATGGTAAAGCCTGCAGGCACAGGCATACCGAGGAGGTTCATTTCGGCAAGATTAGCTCCCTTTCCTCCGAGGAGCTCGCGCATCTTACCGTTACCTTCGGCCTTCTTTCCGCCGAAACGGTAGACTCTTTTCTTTTCTTCAAACATATTTTTTATTCTGATTTGATAATAATCATGTGGATTTCCGATGAAATATCAAGGGAAAACGCAAAGTTAGTCAAAATTCCGAATTATAGCAACTTCGATGCAATTTCGGACAATTCGCTCCTCTCTCCCTTGCGCAGGAAGACATGCTCGAACAGCCTCTGTCCGGCCATTTTCTCCCCGAGGTGAGTAAGACCGTTGGACCACTGGTCGAGATAAGGCTGGTCGATCTGGAAAATATCTCCGGTAAAGACCATCTTGGTGCCTTCTCCGGCACGGGTGATTATGGTCTTGATCTCATGAGGCGTCAGATTCTGGGCCTCGTCGATTATGAAGAACGCCTTTCCGAGACTTCGACCCCTGATATATGCAAGCGGAGTGATCAGCAACTTCTCGTCTTTGAGAAAGCCGTCGATCTTGAGGGCCTCCTTGCTGGATGGGCGGAACTGCGATTTTATGACCCCGAGATTGTCCATCAGAGGCAGCAGGAACGGAGCCATCTTGCTCTTCTCGTCTCCCGGGAGGAAGCCGATTTCCTGGTTGCCGAGGATCACTGTCGGCCGGGTCAGGATGATCTGGTCATAGTCCTGGGCCTGCTCGAGCGCCGATGCCAGGGCCAGCAGCGTCTTTCCGGTGCCGGCGCCTCCTGTCAGTGAAACGAGCTGGATCTCAGGATTGAGACATGCGTCCAGCGCGAACTTCTGCTCTTCGTTGCGAGGCTTGATCCCGTATGCTTCGCGCTTGCGGACATGCACTATCCGGCCCTTTCGGGCATCGTAACGGGCGCATACTATCTCGTCGCTGCCCTTCCAGCGGAACTTGAAAAGCTGGTTCGGAAGCGGTTCTTTCTTGAAAAGATCTTCCCAGCGGGCTGAATTGTCCTGGCCGAAAGCGATTTTCTGGAGAATATCGGACGGCGCGTCCTCTATCGTCTGGATCTCGCGTGTGGCTCCTTCGATGCTGGAGTCCTCGACGCGGTCCGTCAGGTAATCCTGGGCCTCCATTCCGACGGCCTTGGATTTCATCCTCAGGTTGATGTCCTTTGTCACAAGTGCCACAAAGCGGCCTGGATTGTTGTCTCTGACCCAGATTGCCGTAGCAAGTATACGGTGGTCAGGGATATCATCGTGGAAGAGGTCTTTCATATCATCCGGGAACGGATGGTTAGGCTCGATCTTTATGTTCCCTTTGCCTTTTCCGATCGGAAGCCCGGTCTTGCCGAACATATGTCCGTCGATCATGCTGTCCATCTCTCTCATGAAGCCTCGGGCGTTGAAACTAAGTGCGTCATTGCCTTTCTTGAACTTGTCCAGCTCTTCGATCACCGCAATCGGAATCACGATATCGTTGTCCTGGAACTGCCTGATTGACTTGAAGTCATGGAGGATAATGTTTGTGTCCAGGATAAAGATCTTCGGCTTGTGGCCAGCCGTTTTCTTTCCCGGAACATTAGCGTACTTTGGCATATTATATAGTTTTAGTCTTAATCTTCTCCTTCACTCGCATCCATCAGGGATTGCAGTATCCCCATTATTCCGTCTGACTTGGTCAAAGTCACTCCGGTCCCCGCCTTCGGATGCCCAAGCGGGTAGTAGGCGACGTCCTGCAGCAGCAGCTCGGCGTCGATATAATCATAATCCAGATCCTTGATGGCAAAAACGACGCCCGGGACCTCTCCGAAAAGGACATTTACCTTCTCGTCCCCGGACGATTCCATGATCCCGTCGATCGAGACCGCAGCCCCGCAGTTACGAGTCATACGCCCGAGCGCGGCCATGAGTCCGCCGCGGCCTACAGTCGCTCCGGCAACGACGATACCGTCTTCCACCAGTTCGCGGACGACTTCGTAGCAGTCGAGGAAATAATCCGGGTCTATCTCTTCAGGGGCCTGTCCTCCCGGATTGCCGGCTGCCTCGGAGAGCAGCGAACCGCCGAGACGGTAATGGCCGGTATCGAAAGGGACATAGATCAGCCAGTCGCACGGGTCCGGCTCCAGCGCCTCCGGCGTCTTCCGCTTAGGGGAAAGGCTCGGGCTGGCGCTGTCCCGGAGTTCGTCGTCTGCGTCGTCTTCGTTGAGGCTTGCGCTGACTTCGAGCTTCCGGCTGTCGCCAGGGGTGCAGCTGTATTTGTCGGCCATGATCCCGAGACCGTCGATCAGGTCGCAGGCGGCTTCGACCGAGCTGTAGAGGGCGGCCATGCTGCCGATAGGGGCTTCGGTCCATTTCCATCGCAGGTTGACCGAGAGGTCTTCCAGCCTGAAATGGCCTTTCTGCCAGATAGTATCTATGAGCTTGCGGCAGATCTCCATCCTGGTGCGGCTGGCCGAGTAGGCGAGCGGTATGTCCGTCTCTTTCGCAGCTGCGACGGCGTCAAGATAAGTCTTGATCCCGGATTTGTCGAACGGGGCCGCGGCAGGGGCCGTATCGGTCGATTCGTCGATGATCGTCGCTCCGGCCTTTTCCGAACTCTGGCGAAGGCCGCTTGCCGAACGCAGCATATCCTCAGGGGTGACATCCATCTTCACTCC
This sequence comes from Bacteroidales bacterium WCE2008, assembly GCA_900167925.1. Taxonomy (NCBI): domain Bacteria; kingdom Pseudomonadati; phylum Bacteroidota; class Bacteroidia; order Bacteroidales; species Bacteroidales bacterium WCE2008. The sequence goes on along the minus strand of FUZM01000004.1, from coordinate 323,990 downwards.
GTCGATTATGTATTCCGCTTTCAGCATTTCGCTCATTGTATTATTATTTATCCCCAAAATTAAGTAAATTTGGGGGCAAAAACAATAACATCATATAATCTTATGAATTTCGAGGAGGAGTACAACAAGGAGATTGAAGCGCTGTTCAAGAGGTTTCCGTCCGTCCAGAAAGCCAAGTTCACCGAAGCATACAAGCCCGGTATCGACCGTATGGAGGAATTCGATGCTCTCCTCGGTCACCCGCACCGCAGCTATAAGACGGTCCATGTCGCCGGTACCAACGGCAAAGGGTCCGTTTCCAGCATGCTGGCTTCGTCTCTTATGGCAAACGGCTGCAAGACAGGACTTTATACTTCTCCGCACATCCTCGATTTCCGGGAAAGGATGAAGGTGGACGGAGAGATGGTCCCGAAGGAGTGGGTGTATGATTTCATAGTGAAATACCGCAGCGAGTTCGAGAGGCTGGATCTTTCTTTCTTCGAGATTACTACGTCGATGGCGTTCAAATGGTTCGAAGAGATGGGGGTCGACTGGGCCGTCATCGAAGTCGGGCTCGGGGGCCGGTTCGACAGCACGAATATCATCACTCCGGAGCTGTCGGTGATCACCAGTATAGGACTCGACCATTGCGACATCCTCGGCCATACGCTCGCCAAGATCGCTCGGGAGAAGGCCGGAATCATAAAGAAAGGCGTTCCTGCCGTCGTCGGAGAGGTGACGCCGGAGACATGGACAGTCTTCCTGACGCGGGCTGCCAAGATGGATTCGCAGCTGACCATCGCCGAGCATTCGGACCCGTCGGCGCTCGGCAGCATGGACAAGATGCTTGCGGAGATGGACCTGCAGGGGGAGTACCAGCGAAAGAACCTCCGGACAGTACTCTGCAGCCTGGACGCTCTCGGGATCAAGGTCACGCCGGAGATCATGGACGGTATTGTCCATACGGCCGCTAGGACGGGATTCCACGGCCGCTGGGAGAAGATTTCGGACCAGCCGGACGTAATCTGCGACATCGGCCACAATGCCCATGCCCTGCGGAACAATTTCGCCCAGCTCAGCGGGCTTCTCGAATCCGGGGAATATGCCACGCTGATAATAATCTATGCGGTCATGTCTGACAAGGATCTCAAGTCCATAATTCCGCTCATGCCGGAGAAGGCCACATATATTTTCACGACTCCTTCTACGAGCCGTGCTCTTCCTGCCAGGAAGATAATGTCAAAATACCGTTCCTATTGTCGCCGGCACGGTATGTCCACAGCCCGTCTGTTCGTCCGCGACTCTGTGCGCGATGCTGTGGATTATGCCCTCGAGATGGCTTCCGGAGACTGGAATCTTTTCGGTAAGCCGTTGATTTACATAGGTGGCTCGACATTTGCAGTTGCAGAAGCATTGCCTTGTTTTCGCAAACCTGACGAGGCGTAATTAAATAAAATATGAGACCTATACTGGTGATCACTTCAGTAGTGGCGGCATTCTTGCTGGTCACTTCTTTTTCGTTTGGAAACAAAATGGAATCTTTGTGGAAAAAGTACGATGATTATTCGAAGAAGGATCTGCCGAAAGAGAAGGCAGAGATTCTTGACCGCATTATTGCGGAAGCTACGCAACGTCGTCTTCCGTATGATTTCTACAAGGCTGTCACTTCGGCTCACGAGAACCGGATCGACGTGAACTGGAAGGAGCGTGAGGCCGCTGACAGCATCCTGAAAGCGCAGGTCAGCGCTTTTGATTATCCTATTGTCACATACAGCTGGATGAGTGAGTTCCAGGGCGCATCCGCCGCGGAGAAACTGTCGTTCATAAAGGAAAAACGCCCATTTATGGAGTCTGTCAGGAACGATGACTTCTACCGTGACAGTGAGTTCAAGACTGTCGTCGGCTTTGCGAACGACTATGAATATGCGCTTTGGGATACCTGTAATTGGGGTGATTCGGGCTTTTTGGACTTGAAGGACCATTGGAAGGGCAGGTATCCCGGCGAAGGATATCTTGAATATCTGGAGGCCTGCCGCGCTTCGGACAAGAAGGGAGCCTTGACTGCTCTCGTCGGAAAGTATCAGGACAAGGCCATAGGCCTCTTCCCCGAGGCTGAACTGCTGTCTATGGAGTTTGACTCTTTGGATGGAGATAAGTCTGCTGATATTCCAAAGTATAAAGACTTGTCGAGTAGGTGTAATGCTTTCGAGAGGAAGAGGAAAGCCTTTAAAGGTAAAGAGAAATCGATCGCATCTCCTATTACTAATGTCAGGGATTTGATAAAAGAGCTTAACTCATCGGATGTTACCTGTACTTTTGACGGAGATAGCATAACGGTCAGTATGCGCAATTGCGAGGAAGCGACTGTTTCGATGTATAATGAAACTGACGGCCGTTTGGTCGGGAAGCCTATCCATACGTTCAAATTTGTCAGCGATGGCGATCACTTCTATGTGTGGGACAAGAAAACTGACATGATTCCGGAAATCTCTGACGGAACCTATTCTATAAGATACAATAGCAACAGACAGAAGAAGTGGAGGAAGGGCTCTTATAATAAGTATTCGTTGTCCATTGCATACCGCCATGATTCTGATGGCCATAAGGTGTATGTGACTGATGCCAAGACAGGTAAACCTTTGGAAGCAGTCACCGTAACCGTCTATGATTCTGATAGGAAAGTGCTCTCGCAAGAGAACCTTGCTCTTTATGGATTCACGAAAATGGGCGAACCTGTTCAACGCTTGATAGATAATTTGAAAAGGGATCATGTCTATCTGGAAGCAGGGTATAATGATGCAAAGGGACTGAAAAAATCTAGTGGAAGGCTCTATGTCGAAAAGGAACATGATGCGTGGATAACTTATGCTGAGGATGTGGTCGGATGTCAAGTGTTGAAAAGCAAGCCGTTTTATAAACCTGGTGAAACGTTAGATTACAAACTCATCCTCTTTGTGAAAGGGAAGAGTACTCATGTGCTTCCAGACGAGAAGATCAAGGTATCCTTGCTTGATCCGGAGGGGAAGAAAATCGAGGAGACGGAATTGGTTACGGATGAGTTTGGTGCAGTTATGGGCAAATTCGTAATTCCAACGGGAAGGCGGAATGGCCACTACTGTCTGGAGGTTAGTCAGAAAGGTCGGGAATTATGTTCGGAATTCTTTAATGTGGATGAATATGAGTTGCCATCTTTCGTGATTGATTTTGACGAGAGTCACAAGTTGTGGAACGAAGGTGATACGGTCAAGGTTACTGGACGAGTCTCTTCTTATTCCGGACATTCTCTGTCCGGCGCATCTGTGAGGGCTGTTCTTTACGAAACGCGATATGGTAGTGCTTCGCATCCGGTTGAGTGCTCCCTTAATGACGATGGCACTTTCGTGCTTTCGTTCGTTGCGAAGTACGGGTATTCCAGGGTTTCTCTGAGAATATCCGACGTTACAGGTGAAACTGTCAGCAAGGAGTATTACATCAATATCCCTAGGTGGAAATATGTCTCTGTCTCTGTGTCAAACAAGGTTGATGGCAGGTTTGATAAATCTGGCTTATGCAAAATTATACGGGATGATTTCGCTAAGGTTACATTTATACTGGATGGACATTTCGAGGATGTGCCTATTGAGTATACACTCACGGATTCTGAAGGAAAGGAACTGACTAAGGGAACAGCTCTTTCCGGACGCGAGTTCAACCTGGACTTGAGTCCGTACAAAGGGGATTTATTCAACATTAAATCGGGGCATGCCTCAATGGCTATATTGAGGTTGAAACATGATGCGAAGTATCTGGATGCGCCAGTTTCCGGTCTGTTCATAAACGGGGAAAGCGAAGTCTCACGCGGTGAGGACGTTACCCTTATGCTCGGTTCCGGGACAGGCCCTGTCTGGGCTGTCGCAACTTTATACGGATATGAAGGTAAAGTGCTCAGGATGCAGATGATCCAGATGGAGGGATGTCGCGGTAAGGAAGGCTCTCTTGTCCAGGTAAGGATGCCATATTTGGACTCATATCCGGATCATGTCGTCATGCAGGTGTTTTACTTCAAAGACAATACTTCTTATTCCCATTATCAGAATTATTCGCGAAAAAAGGAGAAAGAGGACCTGTTCGTGGACTTCTCATCTTTCATGGACAGGACGCTTCCGGCTGACCAGTGCAGGTTCAGCATGAAGACCAGGCCGGGTGTCGACGTTGCTGTAAGCATATATGAGAAAGCCATGGACGGGATATCATCCGGCTCATCAGGATTTGAACAGCCAATATATCTGAGCGAAATCCTTCCGGAGTATTCCCGCATCAAAACACATGAAGGCAGTAGTTTTGGTTTCGGGGGTGAATTGGTTTATGAAGAGGCTGTTGCTATCGGATTTGGGATGTCCAACAGTAGAGGGTTGCGTATGTCGGCGACAAAAGCCTCTGGTGTTCACGAAGATTCATTTGTCGCTGCTGAACAAGAAGTGGTCTCTTTTTCAATTCCGGACCGGAATCAGAGTATTTCTGACGGTGCGGAGCCCGCTATCCGTTCCGATTTCGCGGATGCGTTGTGCTTCTTGCCGTCGCTGAGGCCTGATGCCGACGGAAAGGTGAGCTTCGAGTTCAATGCCTCTGACAAGCTTTCGACATTTGTCGTAAGGGCTTTTGCCCATGACAAGAAAGTGCGCAGCGCCGTGGCCAGCCGTGACATGGTCGTCTCCATACCGGTCAAGGTGTCCATGCTCGAGCCTCGTTTCCTTTATGTCGGGGATATGTGCAACATCGTTGTGAATGTTTCTGCCGACAGCGAGTCCCCGGCTTCCGGAGACCTGTATCTCTATGTGTATCCGGGCAAGGACCATGAAAACCTCAAGCCGGTCGCAGTGCACAAGAAGCATCTGGACATACAGGCCGGCAAGGCCGCTTCTGCGTCTTTCCCGTTCAAGGCTTCCGAGGTCGGGGAAATCGGGCTCAAGGCCGTCTTCGACGGAGGCAGGTATTCGGACGGCATGTTCGTGTCCGTCCCTGTGACGGAACCTGTCCAGACACTTACCGAAAGCCATTCGAAGGTAATCCTTCCGGGCATGGACCAGAAAGCAGCGGAAAAAGAACTACGTTCCAGGTTTGTGAACGTCTCCGGCAAAGATGCGGAAGTCAGAGTCGTTTCTATTCTTGACATGCTTACCGAGGCGATGCCAGAAGAGTTCGACCCGAAGGGGGATGACGTTATATCGCTCACATCGGCTTATATCGTCAGGAAGCTTTCTTCCAGGATAGTATCTCCGAGGGAAGCCGGCGACGACGCTCTCCTTGAAAAGATAATGGCCTGCAGAAATGCAGACGGAGGTTTCTGCTGGTTCGCGGGGATGAAGTCCTCCGAAGCCGTCACTTCGAGGGTTCTCGAGCGATTTGCACGCCTGCGCGACAGGGGGATCTCAATACCGGACATGACCGAGTCGGTCAAATACTTGGACAAGGCTCATTTTGACGGAGACATCCCTTATTGGAGAGGCAGACTCATGGATGCATCATACATGTATGTCAGGTCCATGTATCCGGAAGTCGGGTTCTCCAGACCTGAATCAAAAGCGGAAAAGGACCGGTTCGACAGTTTCCGGAAATTTGCCAAGCATTATCTTTCCCCTGATGCCATCGGAGATTATTCCGCAAGGGGAGACATCTATCAGAAGGTCCAGCGTCTCAGTGTATTGTCCAACCTGTCGTCCTCCGATGCGGGTCTGGACCTTGCCAAAGCGTGGGGCGCGGGTCTCTTTGCTTCATACAAGGTTTCCATGTCTATGAAAGCGGAGGTCAAGTCAGTCCTCGAATATGCAGTGAAGCATGACGGCGGCGGAATATATTACCCTAATGCAGTGATGCCATTCCGCGGAATGCTTGAGGATGAGGCATATATGCACTCGATGATTTGCAACCTTCTTTCCAAGACGGCCCCGGAGTCGGAAGTCGCCGACGGAATCCGAATTTGGCTGATGCTCCAGAAAGAGACCCAGGAATGGAAGGCAAGTCCTGCGTTCGTGGAGACCCTGGTTACGGTATTGGATGGTTCGGAGTCAGTCCTTTCTACGAAAGTGATGGCCCTCTCTGCCAATTATTCGAAACCGTTCTCCGAAATCAAGTCTGCCGGAAATGGATATAAGATATCAAAGACATATCTGAAAGTTGGCGCTGACGGCAAGCCTGTGGAACTGAAGGGAGGGGAGTCTCTTGCTGCCGGTGACAAGATCATCGCGAGGTACAATATCTGGAGCGCAGAAAACAGGAGCTTTGTGAAACTTACTGCTCCGAGGGAGGCTGCATTCAGTCCTGTATCCCAGTTCTCCGGGTATTATTGGGGCGGTTACAGGGAAGTGCGCAGCGACTGTACCAACTACTATTTCGACAGTTATCCTGAAGAAAAGACGACCATCGAGGAAGAGTTCCATGTGACTCGCAGAGGCGTCTTCTCGGCACCTGTAGTGTCGATTGAATCCTTCTATGCGCCGCATTACAGGGCTAATGATAAATTTTTCGGGAAAATTGTTGCGGATTAAAAAAGTTTAAGTATCTTTGCAATCCCGTTTGAAAATAGCGGGGTTGCAAATAGCTTGGGAGCATAGCTCAGTTGGTTCAGAGCGTCTGCCTTACAAGCAGAGGGTCGGGGGTTCGACTCCCTCTGCTCCCACTAAAAACCGCCAGCGAAATTCGCCGGCGGTTATTTTTTTATTTCATTGAGTTGCGGATGAAACGCCAGGCCGCATAGACCAGCGCGATTCCCAGTCCGGGGTAGAAGGCCGGATAGAATTCCCGGGGAATGAACGGCAAGTGCTTGAACAGTATTCCAAGGCACGGCATCACCACCAGTATTATCCATCCCTTTGGCGGGAACATGTAGATTATAGACTTCTTCTCTTCATCACCCGAGAGCGTAAAGGCCGAGTATCTGTCCACGATTCTTGTGAACATGAGCAGGAACTGCGCCAGAACTGCTACAGCTATCAGATAGAGCCACCATTTCTCCGGCATGGTGGAGCCGATGCGTACTCCTTTTGCAAAGAGCATGATTCCGGGGAAACCCCAGAGCGCTGCCGCTATTACCAGCAGCCACTTCTTGTTGATCTTCATAGATGCTTTCTTGAAAAAAATGAGGCCAAATATAGATAATTTTTTTATCGTTTCAGTTTTTGACGATTCCGAGTTTAAATGTATCTTTGTATCCGGTTTGCCGAGATTGGCAATAAAGTAATTGAAAATGAAAGGAATAATAACTGATGATAGCAAGTATGTAGTCAAGGAGGAAGAGATCCGCTGCTATGATGTCGACGGAGCCCTCAGACTCAAACCGGCCGCCTTTATGGACCTGGCTCAGGAAATGGCCTACCTCGCCGCCGATGCGATGCACTTCGGCTACGAAGAACTCAAACCGTCCGGCCTTGCATGGGTGCTGTCAAGGTTGCATTTCATTTTCGATGATGTCCCCGTCTGGAGAGAAAAAGTCGAGATCTCGACCTGGCACAAAGGCCCTGCAGGCCCGTTCTATCTCAGGGACTTCATGATTAAAGACCTCGCAGGTAAGACCAAAGTAAGAGGTACAAGCTCCTGGGTTATTCTCGACGTCGTGCAGAGACGCATGGTCCGCACCACAGATGTAGTCGAGATGATCCCGGACACTACTGTCTGCAAAGAACCCGCAATCGAAAACCCGGCCGATAAAGTAATGATGCCGAGAGGCGTGGAACCGGAGCATGTCACCGACCATGTTGTCAGCTATTCTGACATAGATCTCGTCGGTCACACAAACAACGCTAAATACGTTGTCTGGGCTATGGATTGCATTGATTATAATATTGTTGCAGAAAAACCTATCAAAGAGCTCACGATCAACTTCAACCATGAGACCAAGCAGGGCGATACCGTATCGCTCTACCGTCACGTCGAAGGCGACACGTGGTATGTCGAAGGCAAGGTCGACGACCGTCAGGCTTTCTGCACAGCGATTAAATTCTAAGCTATGAATGATCTTTTCACTGGTACGGGCATAGCGCATACCGTACTGCTTTTTGGTATCGTCATCGCCGTCGGACTTTATCTCGGACGATTCAAGTTCAAGGGAGTCTCCATCGGCTCCACATGGATACTTTTCATCGGAATTATCTTGAGCCATTTCGGCTTCAGGGCAAATCCTACCGCACTTGCGTTCATGAAGGATTTCGGCCTCATCCTCTTTGTATTCTCTATAGGACTTCAGGTTGGTCCCGGCTTCTTCCACTCGTTCCTTAAGGGTGGAGTCAAGCTCAACATGCTTGCCGTAGCTCTGGTACTGCTTGCCGTTTTGACAACATATGTAATCTCCATCGTCTCCGGCGAGTCACTGACCACTTTGGTCGGCGTGATGTCCGGAGCCGTGACCAATACGCCGGGTCTCGGTGCCGCCCAGCAGACCCTCTCTGACGGCCTCATGGCCCAGGGCGTTCCTGCCGCTGCTGCAGCTGCGGAGTCGTCGTCCCTCGCCTCGGCCTATGCCGTCGCATATCCGGTCGGCGTTCTCGGCGTCCTCTTCATGGTCATTCTGTTCAAGGCTATATTCAGGATCGACCTCAATAAGGAGAGGACTGAACTCGAGAAAGACGATGCAGTTGCCGATACCGCAAGGCGAATGCACTGCGAAGTGCGTAACCCGGCCGTCTTCGGGAAGACCCTCAAAGAAGTAGTGAAAGAAATGAGCTCCGGAGAGAAATTCGTCGTATCCAGGATACTGCATGACGGAGTGATCTCCGTTCCGGGCCCGGACACCGTATTCCACGAAGGGGACCGACTGCTTATCGTTACTTCCAACAACGACGTGGACCAGATAAGGATAATCTTCGGAGAAGAAGTCCCTATGCATGTCGACGACTGGAGAAAAATGGATGCGACTATGGTTACCAGAAGACTGGTCATAACCAAGTCCAAGATCAACGGCCGCAAGCTCGCCGAACTCGGAATCCGAAGGAACTATAATGTATCCGTCACCAGAGTCATAAGAGCCGGAGTCGAGCTTGTCGCACGCCCGGGCCTTATACTTCAGATGGGAGACGCTCTCAAAGTCGTGGGCGACGAGGAAGAAATCAACCTTGTAGCCAAGATGGTCGGCAACAAACCGGCCGACCTGGACCATCCGAACCTTATCCCGATCTTCCTCGGAATCGCCGTGGGAGTTATCTTCGGATCCATGCCTATCCACTTCCCGGGCATCCCTCAGCCGGTCAAGCTCGGACTTGCCGGAGGCCCGCTTATCATTGCTATACTTCTCGGACACTTCGGCCCTAGGTACAAGATAACGACCTACACCACCCACAGCGCTAACATGATGATCCGTGAAATCGGAATATCATTCTTCATGGCTGCCGTAGGTCTCGGCGCGGGAGAAACATTCGTCAGCTCAATCGTCAACGGAGGTTACTGGTGGATTCTGTACGGAGCGCTGATCACCCTTGTCCCGGTAATAATAATGATGCTTGTTTCCCGCCTGGTATTCAAGCTCAATTTCTACCAGATCTGCGGTCTTATCTCCGGCGGATCGACCAACCCTCCGGTACTGGCTTTCGCCCAGAGCGCATACGGTACCGACTATACTTCAGTCAACTACGCCACAGTATATCCGCTCACTATGTTCATGAGGGTGCTCGTCGCCCAGCTGCTGGTTCTGATGGCCCTATAGTCTGATATGCAAGAACTTATCTATCCACCTTATCCGGCCCCTGTGATGCCGCATCCGACTGCCGAAAGACCGTCGGATACCATATCTGTCTCCCGCGAAATGGTTCCGGTGATAGACCCTTCCGGTCAGGTCATCGGCCAGGCTGCAAGACAGTATGTCCATGGAGGCTCGAAACTGCTGCATCCGGTAGTGCATCTGCACATACTGAACCGTTTCGGAGAACTATATCTGCAGAAACGCTCCATGAGCAAAGATCTGCTTCCCGGATATTGGGATACCGCTGTGGGCGGCCATGTGGATTACGGTGAGTCGATTGGAGAGGCCCTCTTCAGGGAGGTCTCCGAAGAGTTGCGGATATATGATTTCAATCCGATAGCGATCACTTCCTATGTCTGGGAATCCGCCAGCGAGAAGGAACTTGTCAATGTATTCGCCTGCGTCGGGGACTTCAGACCGGATCCGGACGGGGACGAAGTCGAGGAAGGACGCTACTGGACCATGAAAGAAATAGAAGAAAGTTTGGGAAAATCAGTCTTAACTCCTAACTTTGAAGGAGAGTTCGCCAGGATCAGAAAAGATCTCGAGGCGCTCCTTTAGAATATGGATCCGATATCGATTGTAACCGGCCTTCAACTTGGAAAGTCTTCAGTCCTGAAGAAAGTCGCCGCCTCTTCCGGAGGACGGTATATACTTCTCAATACGAAAAATACTGAGTTCGATCTCGGCTATCTCGCTCTCGAGCGGATGGCCGAAGTTGCCGATTATACCGGCGCCGACATGGTCTATTCCGACCATTGGGACTTGAACATCGACGAAGGTGGCAATACTGAAAAAGTCCGCCATCCGCTGATCGACTGCCAGAAGGGAGCCCTCCGTGACGACTTCGATTTCGGAACGCTCTGGCTCATAAGGACCGCCAGTCTGAAGGCGGCCGCCGAAGCGATGCCCGACCTGCAGTACAGCGCCCTCTACGACCTGCGCCTGCGATTCGGGAAGATTGTCCATGTCAACGAGATGCTTTACACCGAGACCGCCCGCGACCTCCGCAAGTCCGGCGAAAAGCAGTTCGACTACGTCGATCCGCGCAATCGCGACGTCCAGGTCGAGCGCGAAGCCGTCTGCACCGGTTATCTCCGCCGCATAGGGGCCCTTCTGGACGCTCCATTCAAGCCTGTCCCTGCTCAAGAGGGAGAATTCTTCTTCGAGGCTTCGGTCATAATCCCGGTATTCAACAGGGCGCGCACCGTCGCCGACGCAATCCGCAGCGTCCTCTCCCAGAAGACAGACTTCCGGTATAGCGTAATAGTCGTCGACAACCATTCCACCGACGGCACTACAGATATTATCGACGGCATCCGTGACGACCATCTGGTGCATCTGGTTCCCGAAAGGGACGACCTGGGCATCGGCGGCTGCTGGAATCTCGCCATCCACGATCCGCACTGCGGAAGATATGCTGTCCAGCTCGACAGCGACGACGTCTATAGCGGTCCGGAGACCCTCCAGAAGATTGTCGACAAATTCCATGAGGAAGGTTCGGCGATGGTCATAGGTTCGTATCTTATGACTGATTTCAGCATGAATCCGATTCCTCCGGGAGTCATCGACCACCGCGAATGGACGGATGCCAACGGCCGTAACAACGCCCTCCGTATCAACGGCCTGGGCGCTCCGAGAGCCTTCTATGTGCCGCTGTTGCGAGAGATCAACTTCCCGAACGTAAGCTATGGGGAGGACTATGCTGTCGGACTGAGAATCTGCCGCGACTGGAGGATATCCCGTATATATGAGCCTCTCTACTGCTGCCGCCGTTGGGAAGGCAACTCCGATGCGGCCCTCAGCATAGAGAAAGTCAATGCCAACAACTTCTACAAGGACAGCATCCGCACCTTCGAACTTGAGGCAAGAATCAACGCCAAATGAGTGAATCCAGCAAAATAAGGAAATTCGTAAGCGACCAGCTCTCTGTATGGCCGATGGCTGCTGCCAACTTCCGCAGTCTCAAGAACGCCGAGACAAGAAAACTGACAGTCGGAGGCCTGGAGGTTACGCTGCAGCACAATCCGGAGCGTATACGTTCCTCGGCGGCCAAGGTCGACTCCGCCTCTATCAAGGCCCGGAGCTGCTTCCTCTGCGAGTCCAACCGTCCCGAAGAGCAGCGCGTCCTTAAATTCGAGGGGCGCAAAGGCCGCAAATACGATATCTGCATAAACCCTTTCCCGATATTTCCGAACCATCTCACCATAATCCGCGACCGTCACGTCGATCAGTCGATCTGGCACCGTCTTACGGACATGGCTGACCTGGCTCACCATTATACCGACTTCACGGTCTTCTACAACGGTCCCCGCTGCGGCGCTTCCGCTCCGGACCATATGCATTTCCAGGCCTGCCCGAGAGGAATCATGCCTCTGGAGACCGAGGTGGACCGTCTTATAGACAGGATTGCAACCGCAGACAGCGTGCCTAACGGAGAAGAGGCGGGAACAGTGCCTGAAAGTATCTCTAAGGACATAGAGTATATCACCTCTGTCCAGGAAGCCCAGCTCTTCCACTACAAGCACTTCACCCGCGGGGCCTTCGTGCTCCGTGCGAGGACTTCCAAATCCCTCGCCAAGCTGTTCTACAGGCTGCTGGACTGCGCTCCGATTCCGGAAGGGGAGAAGGAACCTATGTTCAATCTGCTGATGTGGTACAAGTCCCGCAAGGGAGGCGTGCGTCCTGCCGGCAACACCCATGGCATCTCCGGCTTTGAATACAGGGCTATCGTGCTTTTCCGTGGAAGCCACCGTTCGCACCACTACTTCGACGAGGGACCTGACCATCTTACAATGAGTCCCGGCTGTGCCGATATGGCCGGACTGTTCATCGTCCCGAAGAAAGAAGATTACGACAAGCTTGACGTCCGCCTGCTTACGGAAATGATGCAGGAGGTTTCCGTCAGCGAAGAAGTCGAAAAAGAGATACTCTGGCGCCTTACCAGGACCCAGAGAAAGCTGGAGGTCGGGATAATGTCCGCTCCGGAGATAGTCTTCGAAATAGTCTCCGACGGCGCCGGTCCCCAGAAGGTAAGCTATATGGAAGGCAAGATCTCCTATAATGGAGCCTTGTACGACGAACTATATTTCGAGGCGAGGACAATCTCCACGATGTTCGCCGAGCCTTCCTTCATACTCCACGACGTGACGATAGGAGTGGATTTCCACTGGCAGAGAAAGCAGACGCAGTGCTTCGCCGGCGCCCTCAAATTCATAGTCGAGGGCGGCAAAGTCGTGGCCGTCAATATAATCGGCGTGGAGGATTATCTCCTCAGCGTCATTTCTTCGGAGATGAAATCGACCTCGGATCTCAATCTGCTCAAGGCCCATGCAGTCATCTCGCGTTCGTGGGTGACTTCGATGATCGGCCGCCGCAAAATCAACCGCCGGTCCGAAGGCCTGAAGCTCGAAGAACTCAACAATGTCCCTTCGCTCGTCACCCATCTCGAGTCCCGCGAAGAGAACCGGGATTCCGGGGACATGGTCAAATGGTTCGATCATGAAGACCACAAGCGTTTCGACGTATGCGCCGACGACCACTGTCAGCGCTATCAGGGACTGACTGTCGCAGTCGGGGAGAATGTCCGCAAGGCAATAGACGCTACCTGGGGACAGGTCCTGACCTATGACGGCAAGATCTGCGATGCCCGTTTCCATAAGTGCTGCGGAGGCAGGACTGAGCTTTTCTCGACCTGCTGGGAAGATAAGGACCTGCCATATCTCCAGTCGTTGCCGGATACTCCGGGCCATGAGGAAGGCGCCGATCCGTTCTGCAATACGGCCGATGCGGCTGTCCTTTCGCAGGTGCTCAACGATTATGATCTCGAGACCAAGGATTTCTTCAGCTGGAAGGCGGAATATTCGAGAGCCGAGATTTCGGAGCTGATTTCCAGACGGTCCGGAAGGATGATAGGGGAATTGAAGGAACTGAATCCGCTTGAGACCGGACCTTCGGGCAGGATAAAGAAACTGGAGGTGGTCGGGACTGCCGGAAGTTTTGTCGTGGGCAAGGAACTGATGGTCCGCAAGATTCTTTCGGAGTCTCATCTGAAAAGCTCCGCTTTCTCGATTGTATGGACAAAAGATGACAGACTCGTACTGGAAGGCCGTGGCTGGGGCCATGGAGTCGGACTGTGCCAGATCGGCGCGGCTGTGATGGCTTCCAGAGGGTACGGGTATGACGAGATACTTCAGCATTACTATCCGGGAACCTCGCTCGAAAGACTATGAACAAAGTAAAGATAAACCCATGGGCATGGATACCCACTCTGTATTTCGCGGAGGGTATTCCGTATTTCATAGTGAACACTGTCTCCACGATAATGTTCAAGCGGATGGGCATGTCGAATGCAGACCTTGCTCTTTATACCAGCCTGCTTTCTCTTCCTTGGGTGTTCAAGCCTTTCTGGAGCCCGTTCGTGGACATCATCCGCACAAAAAGATGGTGGGTCGTGTTCATGCAGCTCCTGATGACTGCCGGTCTCGTGGCCTTGGGACTGACTCTTCCGTCTCCTTCTGCCGAGACCATTGCGTCCGGGGCGACGCCAGTGTCCATGTTCGTCGTGACTCTGGTAGTGTTCTGGATAATCGCCTTCGCTTCTGCAACCCATGACATCGCCGCCGACGGATTCTATATGCTTGCCTTGCCGCAGGAGCGCCAGGCCTTTTTCGTCGGTATCAGGAGCACGTTCTTCAGGCTCTCGTCAATATTCGGCCAAGGCGTGCTTGTCGTGATCGCCGGCCTGCTGGAAAGACATTACGATGGGCTGGGAGGTATCCCGAAAGCCTGGGCCATGACCATAGGCATATGCTCTCTCATCTTTGGAACCATCGCTCTGTACCATGTGTTCTTCATGCCTCGTCCCGAGGCTGACGCTCCTCGTGTAGGAGTCGCTTCAGCTGGTTCCGTGCTGCGTGAAACCTGTCGCACCTTCGTGACCTTCTTCCGCAAGCCTGGTATCTGGCTGGCGATATTGTTCATGCTGCTATATCGTCTTCCGGAGGCATTTCTCGTCAAGATGATCAATCCGTTCCTGCTTGACGGACACGAAGCCGGAGGTCTTGGCCTGGCCACGGAGACCGTAGGCTTCATTTACGGGACCATCGGAATAATCGGTCTTACAGCAGGAGGCATAATAGGCGGTATAGCCGCTTCCCGCTGGGGACTCAAGAAATCACTCTGGCCTATGGCCCTGGCAATCACCCTGCCAGACCTGGCTTATGTCTATTTCAGCCTTGTGATGCCGGATAGCCTTCTGGTCATAAACGCCTGCGTCTTCGTGGAGCAGTTTGGCTACGGATTCGGTTTCACGGCTTATATGTTGTATATGATTTATGTAGCCGAAGGCGAGTTCAAGACATCTCATTACTCGCTTTGCACAGCTTTCATGGCCCTGGGCTTGGCAATCCCCGGCATGTTTGCCGGAAAGATGCAGCAGGCGCTGGGCTACTCAGGTTTCTTCCTCGTCGTGATGGCGTGCTGCCTGGTTACGCTCGCAGTTACATCCCTGCTCAAGGTGGATCCTGATTATGGACGAAAAAAATGAAGACTATGAAAAAAATACTCTTGCTTCTTGCTCTTGTCTCCGTGACTGTTTCCGCTCAGGTGCGTCCCGGAATCGAAGTCCTCGAGTCTATGGATTTCAGGGGATTGGAGGGAAAGCGCGTCGGTCTTGTGACGAATCCGAGCGGCGTGGACAGTCGCCTGCGCTCTACCATTGATATTCTTTATGGGGCTCCGATGATCAATCTGGTGGCTCTGTTCGGCCCTGAACATGGGGTCCGCGGGGATGCTTATGCGGGAGACCATGTCACCGACTCCTATGACCCGGGCACCGGTCTGCCGGTCTTTTCTCTCTACGGGGCGACCAGGGAGCCGACGCAGGAGATGCTCGACGGCATCGACATCATGGTCTATGATATCCAGGATGTCGGCACAAGGTCATATACATTCATCAGCACTCTTGGCCTGGTGATGAGGGCATGCGCCAGGAAGGGGATCCCCGTCATGGTGCTTGACCGTCCGAATCCCCTCGGAGGACGGAAGGTGGAAGGGGCTTATGTGACGGACGGGTTCTTTTCTTTTGTCAGCCAGTACCAGATTCCGTATATCTACGGGCTGACCGTCGGAGAACTCGCCCTGATGATTAATCAGGAGGGGCTGAACAGGGGACAGAAGGGTAATCTCGAGCCGCTGAAGTGCGACCTGACGATCGTGCCGATGGAGGGGTGGACGAGAGACATGCTTTATAATGATACAGGGCTGCCTTGGGTTGCTCCGTCGCCTAATATTCCGTATGCCGAGTCGGCGATATGCTATCCGTCGGCTGGAATCTGCGGGGAGATGGGACATCTGAATATCGGTGTCGGCTATACCATGCCGTTTGCGATGTTCGGCGCCGAGTGGATCGATGCGGATCTGCTCAAGGCCCGGCTGGACAGCTATGAACTTCCGGGAGTGGCTTTCAGGACTGTGCATTATAAGCCGATTGCGGGATCCAAGGCCGGAAAACTGCTGCATGGAGTGCAGTATTATTATACCGATTACGAGAAGGCCTATATTACTCTGACGCAGTTCTATGTCATGCAGGCTATTCAGGAGCTGTATCCGGATAAAAACCCCTTCAAGGCCGCTGGAAAGAACTATTCGATGCTTGATAAGGTTTGTGGTACGGATTATGTAAGACTACAGTTCTCAAAGAGACTCAAGGTCGAGGATATCCTCGGTTACTGGACCGCAGATGATTCGCGTTTCAAGGCTCTTTCGGAGAAATACAGATTGTATCCCGACGATGATGAAGTTGAACTCTAAAACCATATAAGCCATGAGAAACAGATTTACTACTTTACTTGCCTGCATAGCCGTAGCTGCTATGTTTGCAATACCATCTGAGGCCCAGACTCGCCGTAACAACAGTGGCAACAACAATAACAGCACTACCCGTTCTAATACGAGTACTTCTACAACCAGGTCATCCAGCTCTTCAGCGACCAGGTCTTCCAGCAGTTCTGCAACCAGATCCTCAAGCACATCGGTGACCAGGTCTTCCGGCTCGCAGGACAACAAGAATGGCAACCAGTCAGCTACCAGGTCTTCAAGCACTTCTGCTGCCAGGTCATCCAACTCTTCTGCTACCAGGTCATCAAGTACTTCGGTAACAAGGTCATCCAGCACTTCCGCTACGAGGACTTCGAGTACTTCTGCGTCAAGTACTGCGAGGAGCATAAGCGTCCAGGACCTGGACAAAGTGACCCGCAGTTCGTCTGTTTCCGGATCCAACGTCAGGACCAACAGCAATGTGACTGCCAAAGGTCTCAGCCCCGTTTCCGATGAGGTGAGGAACAGCTCTTCTTCCCACAACGGATACTATGGTGACTACCGTGTCGAGAGAAACAATGTGCTCCGCATCCACCCGCGCGAGAGAGATTATATGACTTATGAGGTCGTCGGCCGCTTCTATAGCCATGATCCGCATTATTACGGATTCAGGATCTACAGCCTGCCGGCAAGGTATAAGAGAGTCTCTTATTTCGGAGTGACTTACTACATGTATGACAATATATACTACAGGCCGTACGCAGGCCATTATGTAGTATGCCGTCCGCCTATCGGAGTCGTTATCGAAAGAAGCATCAGGAATCTTGTATTCTCTACCGTAAGGTTCGCGTATTACAGCAATGTTTACCGTACCTATAACGGCTGGGACTCATACAGCAGATATATCGACGAGCAGAACCGTATCATCGCCCGCAACAATGCGGTGATAGCTGCCCAGAACTCATATATCGGAATGAATCTTTCTTCTGCCCAGAGTTCATATGATATCGCCTACAGGCTCGGTCTTGCGCAGAGCTACGCTTATGCCGACAGGGATTATTTCTACAATGACGGCGTATTCTACATCGTCAACGGCAGAGGCCGTTACGAGGTGATCGTCCCTCCTGCAGGCGCTCTCGTCGAGTTCCTTCCTGAGGACTATGATATCATAACCCTCGGCGGTGCAGAGTATTACAGAGTCGACGATACCGTATATCGCACAGTCCTCGTAGGAGGCCGTCCTTACCTTGAGGTCCTCGGCCAGATGTACGGCTCTATGGCCCGCAAGTACAATTCATACTACAGCTATTATTAATCGGTCATGATCGGCGTATTCGACTCCGGAGAGGGTGGCCTCTCCGTACTGAGAGAGATAGTCAAGCTGCTGCCTGACGAGAAGTATATCTACTATTCTGACAATGCCCACTGTCCTTACGGTGAGAAGAGCAGGGAGTATATACTGGACAGGTGCAGGGAGATCACCAGGTTCCTCATCGGGGAGGGCGCCGACATAATAGTGATAGCTTGCAATACAGCTACTGCTGCTGCGATCAACGATCTGCGCAGCGAGTTTGACATAAAGTTTATCGGGATGGAGCCGGCTGTAAGGCCGGCTGCTCTCGGTACAAGGAGCGGAGTTATCGGAGTGCTTGCCACCGCCGGAACCCTCAAAGGCTCCAAGTATCTGACCAGCAAAGGTGACTGGGAGGACAAGTGCAAGATTGTCGAGCATGTAGGCCAGGGCTTCGTGGAACTGGTCGAGAATGGCATTCTGGAGGGCCCTGAGGCCGAATCTGTGGTAAGCGCAAGTCTAAAGCCGCTTCTCGATCAGGGGGCTGATACTATTGTCCTGGGATGCACCCATTATCCATTCCTCATTGATACCTTGCGCGAGGTAGCCGGCCCGGACATACGTTTCATCGACCCTGCTCCGGCTGTTGCCAGACATCTTATCTATGTGATGGTCCAGGAACGTCTCCTTTCCGAATCAGACGCCACCAAGGCCCTTGCCAAGGTCATCGAGATGGCCGAGGCCGAAGCCCGTGGCGAAGAGACATCCTCACGTCACCTCCATCCGGATGTCCGGCTCGTCGCCTCAGGCGATCCGACCCCTCTCCACCGCATCTACAGCACCCTTTTCAGCTGAAAACCACATAAGTCGCATAATCCGAGGTATTACGGAAAAAAACATTAAATTTGTAGGATTAACACAACAATCCTATGGTAAAAGTAAATGTTTCAGGCTGCGATACCTTTGTCAAGGGCGCAGAGTATAAAAATTATGTTGAAAAGGCCCTCGCCGGTTTCGACGTCCTCATGGGCGAGAAAGGTGCAGGCAATGATTTCCTCGGATGGAGACATCTTCCTACACAGACTCCCGAGTCCCTCATCGCCGAGTGCGAGGCAGTAAGGGATGACTGGAAGTCAAAAGGCGTGGATCTCGTAGTAGTCATCGGTATCGGAGGCTCATACCTCGGAGCCCGCTGCGCAATCGAAGCCCTTTCCCATAATTTCGCAAAACAGCTTAAGTCAAAAGGTGGAAACCCGGAAATCGTCTTCGCGGGAAACAATCTTTCAGAAGAATATGTTGCCGAGCTCATGGACCTCGTGGCAGAGCGCAACGTCGCCTGCGTGGTGATCTCCAAGTCAGGCACCACTACCGAGCCGGCCGTGGCTTTCCGTATCGTCAAAGATTATCTTGACAAGAAATATAAAGACTCTGCAGAGCGTATCGTGGCTATCACCGATGCCAAGAAGGGTGCCCTCAAGACTCTCTCAACCCAGGAAGGATACCGCACTTTCGTAGTTCCTGACGACTGCGGCGGCCGTTTCTCAGTCCTTACTCCTGTAGGTCTTCTCCCAATAGTGCTCGCAGGCTTCGACGTACGTGCAATGCTCGCAGGCGCAGCCGAGATGGAGAAAGCTCTCGAGATCAAGGGCGAGACCAACCCTGCAGTAGTATATGCTGCCATGAGAAACCTCCTCTACACCGAATACGGCAAGAAGATAGAGATCCTCGTGACATACAATCCTAAGTTCCAGTACCTCGGAGAATGGTGGAAGCAGCTCTACGGAGAGTCAGAAGGCAAGGACGGCAAGGGTATCTTCCCAGCATCAGTCAACAACACCGCCGACCTCCACTCCATGGGACAGTTCATCCAGGAAGGAGACCGCGTAATGTTCGAGACTGTCATCAACATCGAGAATGCCAACCGCAGCGTAGTCATCGAGCCTGACAGCCAGAATCTCGACCAGCTCAACTATCTCGCCGGCAAGCATGTAGAGCACTGCGGCGCAATGGCCCAGCTCGGAACAAGACTCGCCCATATCGACGGAGGCGTTCCTCAGCTCGAAATCAGCATCGAGAAGATCAATGAGCACAACCTCGGCGGTCTGTTCTATTTCTTTGAGTTCGCATGCGGCGTGAGCGCATACACTCTCGGTGTCAATCCGTTTAACCAGCCGGGCGTCGAGGCTTACAAGAAGAATATGTTCGCTCTTCTCAACAAGCCGGGTTTCGAGGAGCAGAGCAAGGCTATCCGCGAGAGAATAAAATAAGACACACACACAACTACATAAACACTCACCTACACACATTCAAATCACACTAAAAAACACTGTTAAATGAAAAGATTGACACTATTGGTGGCATTCCTGTGCTTTGGTCTTGCTGCAGGCGCCCAAGTGCAAGTGCGTATCCACGAGACCGCAAAAGATCAGCCGGTCATCCCTGCTGATATCTACGGTCAGTTCTCCGAGCACCTCGGACGTTGCATCTATGAAGGTATCTGGGTTGGTCCCGATTCCAGCATTCCTAACGAAGACGGATATCGTACCGATGTCCTCAATGCCCTCAGGGAACTTAAAGTCCCTGTAATGAGATGGCCGGGAGGATGCTTTGCCGACGATTACCACTGGATGGACGGTATCGGACCTATGAACGAGCGCCCGAAGATCCTCAATTCCAACTGGGGAGGCACTCTCGAGGACAACTCCTTCGGTACCCACGAGTTCCTTAACCTCTGCGAGAAGCTCGGCATCGAGCCGTACATCTCCGGAAACGTAGGCTCAGGCACCGTCGAGGAAATGTCGAAATGGATCGAGTACATGACTGCACAGAGCGGTTCCATGGCGGAGCTCCGCCAGAAGAACGGCCGTCAGGAGCCTTGGCACGTAAAGTTCTTCGGTATCGGCAACGAGGCCTGGGGCTGCGGCGGAAACATGACTGCCGACTACTACGCCGATGTCTATAAGCGTTATGTCACCTACTGCCACGATTATACGGGAAACACCCTCTATAAGATTGCCAGCGGTGCTTCCGATTATGATTACAACTGGACGAAGACTCTTATGCAGAAGGCCGGAAAACAGATGGCCGGCATTTCTCTGCACTACTATACTGTCCTCAACTGGGAAGACAAGGGCTCTGCCATCAATTTCACTGACGAAGAGTACTATAACATCGTAGCAAAGTCAGTCGAGATCGACCAGGTGCTCAAGAATCATGAGGCCATCATGGATGCTTATGATCCTCAGCGCAGAGTCGGCCTTCTTCTCGACGAGTGGGGAACATGGTTCAACGTAGAGCCTGGCACCAACCCGGGCCACCTCTTCCAGCAGAACTCCATGCGCGACGCCATGGTCGCTGCCATGTGCCTTAACATCTTCAATGGTCATACTTCCCGTCTGAAGATGGCGAACATCGCCCAGGTCGTGAATGTACTTCAGTCGATGATCCTTACCGACGGTCCTAAGATGATCCTTACTCCGACATACCATGTCTTCAGGATGTATAACGTGCATCAGAATGCTACTTTCGTGCCTACAGAATACAAGGCAGGCGAGATCGTTTCCGCCAATGGACGTATCATGTCTGATCTCAGCATCTCGACTTCATCAAAGGACGGCAAGTTCCATGTCTCCATCGCCAATCCTTCGCTTGACAAGGCCCAGAAGATCACTCTCAATTTTGACGAGCTCAAGCCTTCATCAGTAAGCGGAGAGATCCTGAAGAGCAAGAAGATTACCGACCATAATGAGTTCGACAAGGCTCCGGCTGTCGCTCCTGTTGCGTTCAACGGGTATAAGCTTGCCAAAGGTACCATCACAGTTGAGGTTCCTGCCGCTTCTGTAATAGTGCTTGAAATCCGTTAATGGATATTTATTACATATTTACGATATTGCCGTTCATGGTCTGCATGATCTGGTCGGTAATATATCTGCTTGAATACGGTAAAGCCAGTCAGGATAAGAGAATCCTGACCGGCTTTGCTGTTTTAAGTGCGGTACTGTATTTTACGCATGCCGTACATTTTTCCGGATCGGGGCATCTTTCGGTGGTAGACTGCATCTGGCTGTTGTGCTCCCTGTCGTCCTATCCGGTCATCTGTCTTTATATAAGGCAGCTGACGAGGGGACATGTGACCGTGTGGTCCTTCGTCTGTGCGCTGTCCCTGGCGCTGATCGTCTCGGCGTGGGCATGGATCGTATTCTTCCTTGACAAGAATGTCGAACCTGTCTTCAGGGTTGCGAAATTCGTTTTCCTGTTAGAGGTGGTGGTTGCCGCGATGATCGGCTTCCATGATCTCAATGCTTTCCGCCGCAAGGTCGACAATGCTTATGCCGATACGGAAGACAAAAGGCTGAATCCGGTAGTCATACTTCTGGTCCTCTTTGTGGTGGCTTCCGTTGCTTCGTCAGTGGCTGACATTATCGGGCGCGACTCGTTCCGTGGTTCGCTTCTGCTGGCTATCCCTTCGGTGCTTTTCTCATCTCTTCTGTTCGCTGTCTTTTATATAGGCCAGAGAGTCGATTTCTCTATCCGTAATTACGAAGAGGAGGTCGGTCCGGAGTCCAAAGTGGAGCAGATGCCGGAGGAAAGCGCGAAGGATGAGCTTATGAAGAGAATCGACACGATCATGGCCGAGTCCAGAATGTATCTGCAGCCGGGGCTTAAGATAACTGATGTCTCAGGGGCGTTGTGCTCCAACAGGACTTATGTCTCCAATACGATCAATTCTGTGACGGGCATGACGTTCAACGAGTATATAAACCGTCTCCGTATAGACCATGCGGTGAAACTTTTCAACGAGTCTCCGGATCTCTGTTGCATCGAGTGCGCCGAGCGCTGCGGATTTACTTCCAAGTCCACCTTCTTCCGCGTCTTCAAGGAATACACCGGCCGCACCCCATCCTCCTGGCGTACCAGCTAGCTTAACTCTGAGAGCTCGAGCCAGCGGAGTTCTTTTTCGTCGAGAAGGTCGGTCAGTTCTCCGAAGCGTTCGGAAGCGGCCTGCAGTTCGTCATAGGGGAGAGTCCCGCTGTTCATCTTTTCTTCGATGGCGGCCTTCTCGGCTCCGAGAGCCTCGATATCCTTTTCCAGCTGTGCGAATTCCTGCTTCTCCTTGAAGCTCATCTTCTTCTTGGCGGCGTTATCCCTCGGCTTTACGGCAGCCTGCTGGACTGCCGGCTTGGCAGAAGCCTTCTGCTCCGCCTCATAATCCTTGATGAATGTCCTGTACTCGGTATAGGAACCTATGAAATCCTTGACCACGCCGTCTCCGCAGAAGACGAACAGATGGTCCACCAGACGGTCCAGGAAATGGCGGTCGTGGGAAACTATTATAAGCGAGCCCTTGTATTCTTTCAGATACTCCTCCAGTACATTCAAAGTCACGATGTCCAGATCGTTGGTAGGCTCGTCCAGAATAAGCAGGTTCGGCTGCTCCTTAAGGATGGTCAGCAGATACAGACGTCTCTTCTCACCTCCCGAAAGCTTCGAGATCTTATTGTTCAGCATGTCGTGAGGGAAGAGGAAGCGGGAGAGAAGGTGAGTGTCATTGACGGTCTCCAGGACAGTCTGGTCCTCATCGAAAGTCATGCCCTTCTGGTGGTAGTAACCTATCTTCAGCGACTCTCCGCGGTCGATTATTCCCGTCAGAGTCCCCGGGTCAGAAGGATCCATGTTCCCGGTCAGAAGATTGATGAAGGTCGTCTTGCCCGCACCGTTCCGGCCGACTATACCGACCCTTTCGTAGCGCTGGAAGTTATAGGTGAAGTTGTCCAGATAGCATTTTCCGCCATACCAGAAACTGAGATTCTTGCAGTTGATTATCTTGCTGCCGAGCCTTGAAGCCCCGCCCATTTCAGAAAGGTCCACGCTGGAAGTCCGATAGACCTGCTCCGCGCGGTCCTTAAGCTCGTAGAAGGCGTCCTTGCGGTATTTTGCCTTGCCGGTACGGGCGCATGGAGTGCTGCGCATCCATTCCAGCTCGCGCCGCAGAATGTTCCTGACTTTGTCTGTCTCGGCGTTGTAGTTGTCGATGCGCTCCTGACGCTTCTCCAGATAGTTCTCGTAGTCGCCCTTATAGATATAGACGGCCCCGTGGTCCATCTCCATGACAGTATTGCATACACGTTCGAGGAAGTAGCGGTCGTGGGTCACCATCAGCAGGGTACAGCGAGAACGCGAAAGATAGCCCTCAAGGAACTCGATGGCGTCGATGTCCAGATGGTTCGTCGGCTCGTCCATGATATAGAAATCAGCCTCGGTCGCGAGCATCTCCGTCAGGGCGACGCGCTTGACTTCGCCGCCGGAGAGATTCTTCATCTGCATCCCGAAATCAGAAAGCCCGAAACTGGTCAGGAGCTGACGGACCCGGAGCTCGTGCTGGAACTGGCCGTCCTGGTCGAGACTGCGGCGGAACTCCGCAGAAGAGTTCATGATCTGGTCGAAGATTCCGGCCTCGGGATCGAAATCATACTCCTGCTCGAGAAAAGCTATCCTTATATGCCTCAGGAAGGTTATCTTTCCGCCGGAGTCAGACTTGTCCTTGCCCGCCAGAATGCGCAGCAGGGAAGTCTTGCCTGTGCCGTTGGGGGCGATAAGAGCAATCTTGTCGCCTTCGTTGATATTGAATCCGATATGTTCGAAAAGAATCTTCGGACCGTATGATTTCGAAATATTCTCTATCTGC
The DNA here is from genome assembly GCA_900167925.1 of Bacteroidales bacterium WCE2008. NCBI lineage: Bacteria > Pseudomonadati > Bacteroidota > Bacteroidia > Bacteroidales > Bacteroidales bacterium WCE2008. The sequence continues at coordinate 299,510 of FUZM01000004.1, read as the reverse complement.
AGGTAACTCGCCATCTCCAGCCGCTATTTGAACATTCTGTCCACATCCTTCACCGCATTCGGCAGAGCGAATACCGCAACCCTGTCATAAGCCTCGATCTTGGTATCGCCGACGGCGATCATGGATTCGTTGCCGCGGACGATACCTCCGACTACCGCGTCGTCAGGGAAATTCAGGTCCTTCAGCGGGGCGGCGGTTATCTTGCTGCCAGGCGCTACTATATATTCCAGCACCTCGGCATCGGTACCGCCCATATACTTGACGAAACGGACCTTGTTGCTTAGGGTCATCTTGAATATCTTGCCGGCAGTTATAAGCTTCTTGTTTATCACTGCGTCCACGCCCATGTCCTCGGCCAGCTTGATATATTCAATATTCTCGACCTGGGCTACGGTTCTCGGAACTCCGAATTTCTTAGCCACAACGCAGGCCAGGATATTGGCTTCATCATTACCGGTCACGGCTACGAACGAGTCGAAGTCCTTGATATTCTCTTCCAGAAGGAAATCCGAATTACGGCCGTCGCCATTTACGACAACGACATTGTCGTCGGTCCTTTCGCTTACCTCCAGGCACTTCTTGCGGTCGAAGTCGATTATCTTGATGCTGTCCACCTGCTTGCTCAGTGTATTCGCGAGCATCTCGCCGATCTGGCTCGCACCCAGTATCATGACTTTGTTGACTTCGATGTCGCTCTTGCCCATGAAGGTCATGATCGGCTCCATGCCCTCGCGCTTGGCGATTATGAATACCAGGTCATGGTAGTGGAACTTGAAGTCCGGTTTCGGGATGATCGTATCGTTGTCTCTTGATACGGCGACAACTCTGAACTGACGGTCCTCCGAGGCGAATACGGCCGCGAATTCTGCCAGCTTCATGTCGATGAGAGGGGAGTCCTCCTCGAGACGGAAGACAGCCATCTGCAATTTTCCATGAGCGAAATCCATGGAATCGGTAGATGCAGTCCTCTTAAGCAGTTCGGCGATCTCGGCGGAGGCGATCTTCTCAGGATAGAACATCATGTCGATGCCCATCTCCGTGAAAAGGTATTTGTTTTCGTAGGAGAGATCCTCCTCGTCGTTTATGCGCGCGCAGACTTTCGGACAGCCCAGTTTCTTTGCGAGCAGGGCGCTCACGACGTTGACATCCTGGCTGGAAGCCGGGTTGACAGCGATGAACAGGTCGGCATGGCTTACGCCGGCGCTTTTAAGCATTTTGATCGATGATACCTTGCCCGCGAGGGTGACTACATTGGCAGTCATCGCAAGCTTGTTCAGCCTCGATTCGTCGGAGTCGATGACAGTAATGTCATTGGCTTCGCTTGAGAGCATTTTTGCGAGGTGGGACCCTACTTCTCCGGCCCCTTCAATTACGATCTTCATAATCTATGTAGATTTTCAAATACCTTGTTTCCTTTAATCAACGCCTGGAACACTATGTGGCCGTCATACATTCCGTTGACCCGGGCCTTTCCGAACCATTCCTGCAGATAGCGTCCGACTTCCTCCGGCGTAGTCTTTATCCTCGAGCGCCGGTACTCCCGATGCGCCTGGATGACGGCCCGAAACCATGAAATCTTTCCGCTGAGGACATAGACTAAAGCTGACATCCCGTCGAGAATCATACGCTTGGCTATGGTCATGCGGGCGGCCCTGCATGCCTTGCCGGCGTCTCCGTTGCGGAGTCCATAAGTTTTCGCGAGATTATTCTCCAGCATCAGCAGGTTGTTCCTGAAGTTCAGCAGAATCTTCTGCGGCGAGTTCGCCGGGAGAGTTCCTCCGCCGAGATGGTAGACCTCCGAGCCCGGGACTATGCATATGCGGTATCCCAGCAGCTGGAGTCTCCAGCAGAAATCGATCTCCTCCATATGGGCGAAGAATCTTGCGTCCAGTCCTCCAAGCTCCCGGAACAGCTTGCTACGGACCATGAGACAGGCGCCGCTGGCCCAGAAAACGTCCTTCGGATCGTTGTACTGGCCGTAATCCAGCTCGACCATCTTCATGACCCTGCCTCTGCAGAACGGATAGCCCAGCCTGTCGATCATGCCTCCGGCGGCACCGGCGTACTCGAAGTGGTCCCGCTTGTACCAGGACAGCAGCTTCGGGGCGCAGGCTCCGCAGTCAGGGTTGGCTTCCATCCATTCCACCAGCGGTTCGAGCCAGCGCTTAGGCACTTCGATGTCGGAGTTCAACAGAATGAAATACTCGAAACCATCCAGCTCCGACAGGGCTTTGTTGTAGCCTCCCGTGAATCCGAGATTCTCCCCGAGCTCAATTCTCCTGACCTCCGGGAATTTCTCTTTCATCATTTCCATGGAGCCGTCAGTGGAGCCGCTGTCTGCGACTATCACTTCGGCATCCTTTCCGGCGGATTCCAATACTCCAGGAAGGAACTTCTCCAGAAATTCCTTTGTATTCCAGTTCAGTATGACAACCGCCGTTTTCATCTATTCCTTATCGTGACAATGGCACTCGTGGCCTTCTTCGTTGCAATGGCACTCGTGTCCGTCTTCGTTGCAATGACATTCGTGGCCTTCTTCGTGGTCATGCTTGTGGCAGTGACCTTTCCCGTGGCAGCAGCCTTCCTTTGGAAGATATTCGCCGTGGAGACCCTCCTTGAGCTCCTTCTCCGTAGCTTCGCGCACAGAGACTACGGTTCCCTTGAAAAGCAGAGTCTTTCCTGCCATTATATGGTTGAAGTCCATGGTGACCTTATCTTCCGTGACAGCGATTACCGTTCCTACCTCCACATGCCCCGTGCTGTTGTACATGGGAATCTGACGCCCTATCGTGAGCAGGTCCTCGCGTACCTTGCCGTCGATCTTGAAGGCGTCCTTAGGGAGTTCCTTCACCTTAGCAAGGTCATATTCTCCATAACCCTCCTCGGGAGTTACCGTAAAGGAGAATTCCTCTCCCGGCTCGAGGCCTTCAACTTCTGCCTCAAACTTAGGGATAAGCATATTCGTGCCCTGGATATAGTCCAGAGGGTGCTCCCTGGTAGCTCTGTCTACAAGCTGTCCTTCCACTTCGAGGTCATAGCTGACCTCTACTACTGCATTCTTTCCAATCTTCATTATATCTTCTTTAAATATTTTCTAGCCGCTGAAATCGACGTTCCTGAATATCAGGGTGCCGACCTGGTGCGTATTCTTGAGCAATGCATCGTCGCATGCAGCCTCAAGATTATTCCAAAGTTCCCGGAGGTTGCCGGTTATGAGCATCTCCTTTACCGGTTTCCTGGAAACCTTCCCGCTTGCCGAGCGTCTGGCCATGAATCCTTCTACTCCGTAGGAGAAGTCTCCTGTAACCGAGTTGCAGTTTCCTCCGTTGAAGCCGTTCACTTCAATCCACGTGCCATCGAATCTCTCTGTCACTTCGTCAGGTTTTCCGGCCGTAGGCACTACGCAAGCCTTTGATATATCGTCGACTGTGGCCTTCATTCCGGTCTTGCGGGATATATATGTGTTTACGAAATATTTCCTGACCACGCCGTTTTCGATCACCGGCTCTTCGACCGTAGCCACTCCTTCGGAGTCGAAAAGTCTGGCTCCGGAGCAGCCTTCCATGTGAGGCCTGTCGATTATTGTGAGATTGTCCGGGAAAACCTTCTTTCCGAGCGTGTCCACCATGAAGGAGTTCTTCTGCTGGATCGCATATCCTCCGAGAGCTGTAAGTATAGGCGTAAGAAGCCTTGAAGAGCAGATATTGGAGAGTACCATAGGGTATTGTCCGCTCTTGCATGCCCTCGAGCCTATCTTGGCTACGGCCATCTGGAGGGCTTCGTCCGGGCTGCCTTTCTTAAGAAGCGCAAGGTGAGGATTAGCGTCCCAGGTGTTTGCGCTGAAACGGTTGCCTTTACTGTCGGCGATCGTGACCTCGACTCCATATTCGAATGATGTCTCGGTCTGTCGGCAGCGTGTGCCGTTTGTGTCGATGATATATATGTCTGATATCGAGTCGGAGTATTCTCCTTCTTCGGATATTATAGTATAATTCTTATTCTTCGGCCATTTCAGATATCTGGACTTGCCGAGAGCGAGCTTCCTGCGTTTAGCAGGGGTCATGGCTTCGTATGTAGCCAGGTCGCAGAGCCCGAGATTCTCTCCGCTCAGGTCCGGGTGCGCCACTCTTTCCCGGGACGGGAGGTCGCGGAATCTGTCTTCAGCCAGCATCCTGACTGTCCCGATGGCCTTGAGGATGAACTTTTCGAGGGCTTTGGCGTCGAGGCTGTTGGTGGAGAATGTGCCGAACCTGCCGTCTGCGAAGACTGCGATCGTGACGGCCCTGTCGAGGCAGTGGGTTACCTTGTCGACTTTGCCGTTGAGGGTGCCGGTCATGTCCATGAGGGACTTGGTAAGCGTTATACGGCATTTGTCAGCACCGTTTGCCGCAGCGAATGACAGCGCTCTGTCGACTGTCTGCATCTCTTCTGTTGTAAGTCTTCCTTCTGTCATTCTATTCTCCTCCTACGGTAAGATTGTTGATAAGGACGGTCGGGATGCCACATGATACAGGTGCGCTCTGGTCTTTGCCGCAGGTCCATGCGCTCTCGTCAACGAGAGCGTCGTTCCCGACGGCCACTATGTCGGCGAGGGCCTTCGGACCGTTGCCGATTACGTTTATGTCCTTGACAGGCATGGTCAGGCGGCCGTTCTCGATAAGATAGCCGCTCTTGACGAAGAAGGTGAAATCGCCTTCTCCGATCTTGACCTGACCGTTTGAGAATTCATCGACGTAGATGCCTTTCCTGACGGACGCGATGATGTCCTCAGGCCTGGAGTTCCCGCTTTCCATGTAGGTCGCCCTCATCCTCGGGATAGGGGCGAAACGGAAGGATTCCCTGCGGCCGTTGCCGGTCGGAGCGACCTTGAAGTGACGGGCGCTGACGCGGTCGTGAAGGAATGATGTCAGGACTCCGTTCTCGACCATGTATGTCCTCTGGGCCGGAACTCCTTCGTCATCGAAGTTGAGGGATCCCCGGTTGCCGCGGATAGTGCCGTCGTCGACGATGCTGATGCTCTCGTCGCAGATCTTCTTGCCCAGCTTGCCGCTGAAGACAGACTGTTTCTTTCGGATGAAGTCAGCCTCGAATGCATGGCCCATGGCCTCGTGAAGCAGGATCCCGGAGGCTCCGGCCCCCATGACGACGGGCATTCTGCCTCCTTTCGGACGGCGGGCTGCAAAGCGGTCGTCCATATTGCGGACGGCTTTGTCGGCCAGCTCGTTCAGGACCTCGTCGGTCAGCATCTCGGCTCCCATGCGGTAGCTGCGGCTGACGTGGCTGCTCTGGGTTGTCTTGCCGTCGCTGAAGATGACTGAGACGGCAAGGGTGCCCATAGGGCGGGTTTCATATTTCAATTCTCCGTAGATGTTGTACATCATGATGTCGGAGACCTGGTTCTGCAGTACTGCTATGATCTTTATGATTCTGGGGTCGCGCTGCTGGATCATGTCCTTGAGCCGGTTCAGTACCGGGATGAACTGCGCCGCTTCGGCGATCCTCCAGTCTTTTCCCATAGGATAACGGTCGGCGGCAGGGTTGGGCGCTCCGCGGTAGAGTCTCGGGACATAGCCTTTGCTGTCTGCGATGCTGCCGTCTGCCGGACGGTCACCCCGCGAGATCGCAGAGGCGGCTCTGGCGGCCGAAAGCATCGCAGCCATTCCGGTGCTCTCGGAGTAGGCGTAGCCGGTGCGTTCTCCTTTGAGGACGCGGATTCCGACGCCATAGTCGATGTGGAAACCTCCGGAAGTCACCTCTCCATCCCTCAGCATCAGGTCGCTGTAGGAGGTATTCTCGAAGAAGAGGTCGGCGTAGCTTCCTCCCGTGGCCATTGCAGTTTCCACAAGAGTCTGCAGCTGGCCTTCAGTCACTCCGAAAGTATCCAGATAATATTTTTTGGTCTCAATCATTCTTGTTTGCGAGTTCTTTATAGTGTTTCGCCTGGGCGCGGATAGCCTCGAATTTGAGGTTGTCTTTTACCACCATGTTGTTTCTCCAGCCCTGGGCGATGATCTTGAACGGGATCTTGGAATTGTCTGCCAGTATCCACCTGTCCACGATCGGCATATAGTCTTCGAAGAAATATCTCAGTCCGGCGATGTACCGGCGACGGATCACGTCTTCGGGAATATTGTGTCCTCCTGCGAGGACTCTGGCCTTTACCCTTTCGATAGCCAGCTCCTGGGAGTTGAGCCAGAAGAACAGTACAGTCACGTTATATCCGGCTTCCTGGGCTTTCTGGACCATCTTGAGAAGGCTTCGGGTGGCGAGTGTCGTCTCGATTGCGAAGTCGGCCTTGCGGTCCAGCAGATATCGTATCTTCAGAAGCATATAGCGACTGGCCTGGACGCTGGCCATGTCCGGGTTGAACGGGGAAAGGCCTTTCGCGAATTCATCGGAGTTGACGAACTGCGAGCATTTCAGCATCTCGGGAAGCATGGCGTAGGAAGCCGTCGTCTTGCCGGAGCCGTTGCAGCCGGATATGATATAGATGTTAGGCATTTCTGTTTTTCATTTTAGTTTCTTTAGGGTGCGTCACTCCGTAACCGAAGAGCGCAAAGTCGCCTTTGCACGGGTCTCCGGGAAAAATCTCAGCAAAGGCTCCGGTTATTTCCTTTACCGTCGCGAGGTCTTTCTGCTTCCTCTGCGTCAGTCCTAATATCGATGCGACTTCATAGACATGCACATCGAGAGGAATCAGCAGGTCGGCCGGGTCCGTGGCTTTCCATAGTCCGAGATCGACTTTACCGTCGTCCCGTACCATCCAGCGCCGCATCATATTGATTTTCTTGTTAGGGGCTTTTGCGTCTTCTTTCTGGCCGAAGATCCCTGTGCGTATGCCGTCCACTCCGAGGGATTCGAGGCTGTCGCCGCCGAGGTAGAATTCCCGGAGCCGGGCACATATGGCCGCGACTTCGCACCACTTGACTGTCCTGTGGATGCTTTCTCCGGTATTCCTGTACTTGCCGGACATTACGTAATCATACGGTCTCCAGTCCATCTCGTCGAAGAGGCGGCCGCAGTCGCGCACTATCATGGCCCTTCGGCCCCATGCGAAATGCGCCGCGAAGATCGCGGCTATTTCGACATCTTTTATGTTTGCCTTCCCGCTGCGGAGCATTTCCGCGAATCTTGTCGGGAAGGCGATAGGGTCTTCATGGAAATACACCGGGTCGTTGTATTTGTCGGCCCAGCGTATCAGTTGTTGTATGTCCATTAATCAGAAGTTACTCTTTCAAGCCACTTGACCATTCCGAACATGACGCTCATCGAGATCACGCAGAGAGCGAGGAATACGCCCCAGCAGTATCCGAGCGGCATCACGTTGTACATCTTAGGTCCGAGGAAGAGGAAGAGGTTACCTACTGCCGTAGCACCGAGCCACAGTCCCTGGCAGAGTCCCTGGAGGTGCTTAGGGGCAACCTTGGAGACAAAGCTCAGTCCGAGAGGGGAGATAAACAGCTCTGCGACTGTAAGGAAGAAGTAGGTGACTATGAGTACCCATGGCCCTGCCTTGACGGCTGCCTGCTCAGAAGAACTGAGTCCGAGGAATTCATTGGCTGAAGGGTAGCCCTGAGAGAATGAGTATACTGAAAGGAAGAGGTACGCAAGTGCTGCGATTCCCATTCCGTAGGCAATCTTCCTTGGGGTGGATATCTGTTTGCCTCTCTTCCCGAGGAAGCCGAAGAACCACATGATCACAGGGGTCAGCACGATCACGAAGAACGGATTAACTGCCTGCCATATCTCAGGCGCAATGGTGCTTGTATTCACGAAGTCGCGGGCGAAGAGTGAAAGCGACTGGCCGTTCTGGTGGAACGAGAACCAGAAGAAGATCACGATTCCGAGCACTGCGAAGAGAGCATACATGCGCTGCTTGATCTCCTTTGCCATGGCAAGCTTCTCTTCTTCGGTGTAGCTGACTGCTGCAGCGGCTTCCTTCTTTCCCGGATTAGGGAAAATCTTCTTGGTAGCCAGGAAGATAGCGAGAGAAATCATCATGGCAGCCACGGATGCGATGAAGGAATAGTGGATACCTGTATTGAAGTAGTTGAGGTAGTCAGAGCAGAAGCCTCCGATTGCTTCGAGGTTGGCCGGATCGAGGGCCGCGCCTGCGTTCTGGGCTTCGGCGATCAGGTTGTCTGATACCGTGCCGTTGTTGATGAACTCGTGGCAGAGTCTCGGAAGCTGGGCGTTGTAGGAGAGATTGTGTACTCCGAGCCACCACTGGCGGAGAAGAGGAGCCACGAAAGGAGCTACAAGACCTCCGATGTTGATGAATACGTAGAATATCTGGAAACCGGAGTCTCTCTTGTCTTTTGCGGCGGCGAGGGCTTCTTTTCCTTCTTTTGCGGCTTCAGCCTCGAGGTTGTCGTACATCTGGCCGACGATAGCCTGCAGGTTGCCCTTGAACAGTCCGTTACCGAATGCTATGAAGAACAGGGCAATGCACGTCATCACGAGCAGCCAGGTGTTGTTGGAAGGAGTGGCCAGCACAGGTATCGAGAGGGCTACATAGCCCAGGGCCATTACGATGAGACCGCTCTGTATGGTGCCCTTGTAGTTCGAGGTCCTGTCAGCGATTATACCGCCCACGAGGCTGAGCACGTAGATGCCGGCATAAAATACTGAATAGATGATTCCTCCGGTCGTGTCGGACAGACCGAATTTGGAACAGAGGAAGAGCAGCAGGACTGCATTCATGATGTAATAGCCGAACCTCTCACCCATGTTGCTGAGGGCGGCTGCCAGTAATCCTTTAGGATGTCCTTTGAACATAATATCTTGTTGAATTTAGTTATCGTACTGATTACAAATATAACAATTATTGGGTAAAAAGGCATTAAATGCGCTAATTTTGGTTATATTTGTGAAATATGAAGAAGATAAGTTTTTCCAGAATTTTTCTTGCACTATATCTGCCGATCCAGAGATTGCCACTGAAGTTCCATTATTTCTGGGGCCGGCTTTTCACCTTTATTGCCCGTGACATAATCCATTACAGACGGGACGTAGTGATGACCAATCTCGCCAGAAGTTTCCCGGAGATGAAATACGGGGAGCTGCGCGGAATCGCCAAGGAGTATTATAACCATATCGGGGAGATTTTCGCCGAGGCAATGTGGTTCGGAGGCAGCAGGGGAAGGGTCGAGAGACTTGTGGACAGCAAGATATGTACGATCCCGGATCCGGAACCTTTCTTCAAGTCGTATAGGGAGAGGCCGAGCGTGATGGTCTTGTCGTCCCACTTCGGCAATTGGGAGCTGCTGGGCGGTTTCTTCCAGTATTTCGGACGCAGGATGGACCAGATTCCATTTACCGAGAAGGAAGTCTGCGTCGTCTATAAGCATGTGCGCAGTTCGTTCTGGAATGAATTCTGCATGGTCAACAGGTGCGCTGCCGAGACTGACCATTTCGGCGGCTATACCGAGAGCCACAACGTGATCCGCTATGCCATAGAGCATAAGAATGACCATGTCGTCTATGTGTTCCCGACCGACCAGTTCCCTTATAAAGGGGCTGCGCGCCACGAAGTGCCTTCGTTCATGAACCAGAAGACTTATGTCATGGCCGGCGGCGCCAACCTGGCCCACAAGTTCGGTATGGCCGTATATTATTTCGGCTGCACGAGGATTGAGAAAGGAAAATATGAGACTCCGCTGATCAAGATATGCGACGACGCTTCGCAGATGACTCCGGAGGAGATTATGATTAAGTATTATGCGATTCTGGAGCAGGATATCCGGAACTGTCCGGCCAACTATCTCTGGAGTCATAAAAGATGGAAATAATTATGAAAAGATTGATCGCTGCCGTATCGGCTTTCACCGTTGCCGCAACCTGTCTGATGGCCCAGGATCCCGAAGGGACTCTGACCTATGCTCTTCCGCAGACTGTAGTTACTGTCGAGGTTGAGGCTGTCCAGGAGATCTTTTACGCAGGACCATATGCAAGATATGCTTCCAAGTATCTCGGAAGTGAAGCCAGAAATGAAGACGAAGTGAGCTGTCAGGTCACTTCCGTCAAGCTTACCCCTTTTGTCGAGGCTGACCAGTCTGCCCGCTATACTGTCAATCCGGGCAAGTCCATGCCGGCATTCCTGAGCCTTACCGCCCAGGGCCTTATAGCTTCCGGTGACGGCATTTCCGGCAAGGACGTGCAGTGGCGTTTCGCTGCTCCTTCCCGCGGAGATTTCTCGGACAAGGGCGTCGAGTCCAATCTTACTTCCGAATCGGCTACCCTTTACCGTAATGTGAAAGGGGAGTCTGCTTACAGCAAGGTTGCCGTACAGCAGCAGATGGTCGTCGAGAAATCTCTCGAGACCCGTGCCAAGGAAGCAGCCGACATGATCTTCAGACTTCGCCGCAAGCGTATCGATATCATTACCGGCGATACTGACGCTACCTACAGCGGAGAAGCCATGGCATCGGCCATAGAGGAACTTTCTCGCCTGGAGAAGGAGTATATGACTCTTTTCTATGGCTATAGCGAGCTCCGTACCCAGAAGATGAGTTATGATATCGTTCCGTCTGCTTCTAACCAGAAGCAGATGTATATCGCATTCAGGATTTCGGATAAGGACGGCCTCGTTGCCGCCGACAATATGTCCGGCAAGCCTTACGTGCTCGAGCTTGTCCCTCAGAAAGTCGCCGCTCCTGCCGCATCCGCTTCCGGAAAGGGCTCTCAGATGTACTATCGTGTGCCTGCCATCTGCTTCGCCAAGCTCTCCGATGGTGTCAATGTGATCCTCCAGACGAGGATTCCAGTCTATCAGCTCGGCGTTGTCAGCTCCTATCCGGTATCTTCAAAGTAATTTTGAAACTTATATAATCTATTTAATACCACAGAATTATGTCAATTAAAGATCTTGAACCAAAAGTCGTCTGGAGTAACTTCTACGGACTTACCCAGCAGCCAAGACCTTCAAAGCACGAAGGCAAAGTGCAGGAATATCTTCTCAAATGGGGAAAAGACCATGGTGTAGATGTACAGCGTGACGACACAGGAAACATCATATTCAGGAAAGCCGCAACTCCGGGAATGGAAGACCGCAGAGGTGTGATCCTCCAGGGCCACATGGACATGGTACCGCAGAAGACCGGCGACAGCAAGCATGACTTCCTCAAGGATCCGATCAACGCTTATGTTGACGGCGAATGGGTGACAGCCGACAGGACCACCCTGGGCGCAGACAACGGAATCGGCGTCGCCATGGGCCTTGCAGCTCTTACCGATCCTTCAGTAAAGCATGGCCCTCTCGAGGTGCTCGTGACTTACGATGAGGAAACCGGTATGACAGGCGCTGATTGTCTCAAGCCGGGCGTACTCAAAGGTGACATCCTTATCAATCTCGACTCCGAGCAGGAGGGCGAACTCTGCGTAGGTTGCGCCGGCGGCCTTGATGCTACCGCTGATTTCAAGTACAGGACATATAAGGCACCTGAAGGCTATGTAGGCTATGTGCTTACTGTCAAAGGACTTCAGGGCGGCCACTCCGGAATGGACATTTCCCTTTACAGGGCCAATGCCAACAAGGTCGTTACCCGTATACTTCTCCCTCTCGTAGAAAAGTATGGTGTAAAGGTGGCTTCTTTCAATGGCGGTTCCCTCCGCAATGCCATCCCGTTCGAGGCAAGCGCAGAAGTGCTCATCCCTTCCGATGACGTACGTAAAGTCAAGAAGGTGGTGGATGAAATCTTTGCCGACGTGAAGTTCGAGTTCAAGGACAGCGATCCTGATGCCGTGATGTTCTTCGAGAAGAAGGCCGGTGTTGCCCGCTATATCCAGGACAGCGTCATCCTTCGTGCTCTCAAGGCTCTCTACTCATGTCCTTCAAGCGTTATCCGCATGAGCCGTACAATGGAAGGACTTACCGAGACTTCCATCAATATGGCAATCGTACGTACCGAGAATTCTCACCTTACCGTGAAATCACTCATGCGTAGTGCGGTAGATTCAGCCAAGGCAGATCTTGCCGAGCGCGTGCGCTGCGTGTTCGAGCTTGCCGGTGCCAAGGTTTCCTTCGCAGGAGGCTACTCCGGCTGGGCTCCTAAGCTTGACACCCCTATGAACGAGGTCATGATGGCCCAGTACAAGAAGGTCTATGGCGAAGACATGAAGATCATGGCTACCCACGGCGGTCTCGAGTGCGCTATCATGGGCGCCAAGTACCCTAACTGGGAGATGGTTTCCATCGGACCTACCATCAAGTATCCTCACTCTCCTGACGAGCGCGTCAACATCGCATCCGTCGGACGTACATGGGAATACCTCAAGGCTGTACTCGCCAACGTCCCTAAGAAATAGGAGTAAGTACAAATAAAAAATGGCGGCCGGATGGTCGCCATTTTTATTATGTGTGAGTCTGATTACTCAGCTACGACTTCAAATTTGAAGGTGCCCTTGATAGCCTTGTAGCACTTAACCTCAGCCTCGTAGTTGCCAAGCTCCTTAACCTCTGAGAGGATGGTGATGTCTTTCTTGTCAACCTCAACGCCAGCGGCTACGAGAGCCTCTGCGAGCTGAGCTGTGGTAACTGAGCCGTAGATCTTGCCGTTCTCGCTGACCTTAGCGCTGACTTTAACGGTAAGCTCGTTGATCTTGGCTGCTGCTGCCTCTGCCTCTGCAACCTTCTTAGCCTCTTTGTGAGCGCGCTGACGAAGAGTCTCTTCGTGCTGCTTGAGAGCTGAAGGAGTAGCTGCAATAGCGAATCCCTGAGGGATAAGATAGTTCATAGCGTAGCCGGTCTTAACCTTTACTACGTCGTCTGCGTGACCGAGATTGGCCACATCTTTCTTCAGAATGATATCCATATTGCTAATCTCCTATTATTTAAGAAGGTCTGTTACGTACGGAAGAAGGGCGAGGGAGCGGGCTCTCTTGACAGCCTGGGCAACCTTGCGCTGGAACTTCAGAGAAGTACCGGTGATACGGCGAGGGAGAATCTTACCCTGCTCGTTAAGGAACTTCTTGAGGAACTCAGGATCCTTGTAATCAACATATTTGATACCTGCCTTCTTGAAACGGCAGTATTTCTTCTTTCTAACCTCTACTGTAGGAGGGTTAAGATAGCGGATTTCGCTGTTCTGTGTATTCTGTGCCATAATAATTCCTCCTTAATTATTTCTGCTCAGCCTTAGCCTGCCTGTTAGCCCTTCTCTTCTCTGCGTAAGCAACAGCGTGCTTGTCGAGAGCTACGGTGAGGAAGCGGATGATACGCTCGTCACGGTGATACTGGGTTTCGAGGGATGCTACGAACTCAGGGGTTGATTTGAACTCGATCAGGTGATAGAATCCTGATGTCTTGTGCTGGATCGGGTAAGCAAGCTGCTTAAGACCCCAGTCCTCTTCGTACACAACTTCACCGCCATTCTTGTTGATGAAGTCTACGTACTTGGCAACCGCTTCCTTCATCTGGGCCTCAGACAAAACGGGAGTTGCAATGAAAACGGTTTCGTACTGTTTGATCATTTTGTTGTTAATTAATTGTAATATAAATACTTAAGTCCTTCTAGCGGCCTGTAAGGCACTAAAAGGACTGCAAATATAGTAATTATTTTTCAGCCGGACAAATTTCCGGACTCCGAAAAGCCTATTCGATCACTCCCGAAAGGAAAAGATTCACAATCGGCCTCAGCGGCGAATTCGTGGTGAGAGTCAGAATGATAAGAGTCTCGCCCTTCGGCAGGGAAGAAGTGTCAAGAGCCACTTTGAGAGTAGCCTTGCCGCCCGGAGCGACAGTAGGGAAAGTCCCGTCAACCTTGGCGGCAGGAGTATCCGAATCGATCTTATAGGCCTTGAAAGTGCTCTTGCCTTTATTGGTCATCACGAAAGAAGCATCGACCTTAGTTCCGGCCTTGACCTTACCGAAGTTGAAGGTGCTCGACTCGAACATAGGCTGGGCGCCCTTTGCTTTCTCCGCCTCCGAAAGCGAAGTGAAATTCTCCTTTGTGAAAGCGGTTATCTCTATCTTGGCCCTGGCCGTCCCGTTGACCACCGGAGTCGCATAATAGACATTGTTTCCCCAACGGGAACGGTCTGCGGTGACGACATATGTCATCCTGGCAGTACTCCCGGCAGGAACAGGGTTCGGAGAAACGCTTATATCGAGTCCCGGGCTCACGTTAGTGAAGCTAACCTTCATCGGAGTTCCTCCGAGATTGGCCACATTGACGGCATCGCCTCTCTGGCTCTCCTGGTCGAGATTGCCGAGCTTTATGGCGCGGCTCTTCAGTCCGAGCGCGCCCAGATGCTCCGGGAAAAGCTCCGAAAGACTTTGCTTCTTGTCATGGACGGAGCCCCGCAGACGGAGAATCACCGGCTTCTTCAGCCCGGCTATATATACTGTCAGAGTCTTGTCGAAAGGATACGGGCCCTGCGTATTGTCGTAAGTCGCCGTGATAGAACCGGCCTTTCCCTGGCGGATTGGCTCGCGGGTCCACTTCACGTCAGTACAGCCGCATGACGAAATCACATTGTTGATGGCTATCGGCTGCGACGAGACATTCTTCACCGAAAACGAGCACGACTGCGGACCGTCCGAGATCATGATATCGCCGAAATCGTGGACGATCTTGTCGAACTCGACTTTATTCTCGACGACGGTCTTTCCCCCGTCAGTCTTGACTTGGGCAAAAGATGCTGCAGAAACGGCAAGCATCAGTATCAGAGGCAATAATTTTTTCATAATATGGTGTCTTCTGCAAATATCGGTCCTTGTCATAAAAGAAAGGCCCAAAATTTGATAATTCAAATTAAAGCAATAAATTTGTATTACAATTAGACAACAATTAAAGGATTATATTATGGCTTACAAAATTTCTGAGACCGACTGCGTAGCATGCGGTACATGTCAGGGCGAGTGCCCTGCCGGCGCTATCAAGGAAGGTGACGTTTATTCAATCGACCCTAATCTCTGCCTTGACTGCGGTACTTGCGCAAGCGTATGCCCGATGGGCGCGATCTCTCCTGCAGAATAATATCTGCTCTCTGAAAATGAAAATGTCCGGCTCTGTTGAGCCGGACATTTTATTATTGTTTCTTGTTCTTATCCTCGAGTTCCCTGTCGTCACCCTTGGCGCCCTGGTACTTGTACCGGCGTATCTTCTGGGTAGCCGTCTTCTCGAACGGCTCCTTGACAGCCTCGATATTGTTGACCTTGCTCTGCTTGCTCACATGCTTGTTTACAAAGTCAAGCACGGCCTGCTTGCGGGCCTCGAGAGTCTTGAAGAACTCGTCTTCTGAAGCCTGGTCCCAGTTGATTATGGAATCATCGAACTTGATCAGCGCGATCAGCTTGCCGTCGCGTTCCATGACGAGCGACTCGTTGACGCCCTCGACTGAATTGATGACCTGCTCGATCTCCTCAGGATAGATATTCTCTCCGGATGCGCCGACGATCATATTGCTCAGGCGGCCTTTGATATAGTATCTGCCCTTCTTGTCCATGCAAGCGAGATCATGGGTCCGGAACCAGCCGTCGTCGGTGATGACGGACCTGGTCCTCTCCGGGTCCTTGTAGTAACCGAGCATGACATTGTCGCCTCGGGCGTATATCTCGCCCTCTCCAGTCTCGGGATTTACGTTCATGAGCTTGACCTCGACATTGTGCGCCGGGACTCCAATCGAGCCGACTACCGTCTTGCCGACGCAGGCGTTGGTGATCAGAGGGGCTGTCTCGGTAAGACCATATCCGATGGCATAAGGGAAATGAGCCCGTTTGAGGAAGTCCTCTACGACCGGATCCAGCTTCGAGCCGCCGATACCGAAGAACTTCAGTTTCCCGCCGAAGGTCGAATAGAGTCTCTTGCCGACGAGACGGTAGAGAAGGCATGGCGTATGATCCTTCATCCAGGAGAGAATCCGGCTCTTCTCGATCGTAGGCATGATGCTCGTCTTGTAGATCTTCTCTATGATCAGAGGAACTGCGCACATGATCGTAGGGCGGACGTTCTTCATCGCGGCCATCAGGATCCTTGGGGTAGGCGGCTTCTGGATGTAATAGACGCAGGCTCCGCAGTAGATAGGGTAGAGCATGCTGAGGGCCATCTCGTAGGTGTGTGACATCGGCAGGATCGACAGCCAGCGGTCCTTTCGGCCGGCAGGCTGGGCGTATGAAGCCTCGATTATGTTCTGCACGAGATTGCGGTGGCTGAGCATTACGCCTTTGGCCTTTCCGGAGGTCCCGGAAGTATAGATGATGGCTGCGAGGCTGTCGGGCTGGGGATTGACGGTCCATCCTTCACAGGTGAAGGCGCGGTCGTCTTTCTTTATGGTCTCGAGAGTCTCGATGTCGATTATGAGAGTAAGCTTGTCGTAGCACTCTTTCGAAAGTTTGGACATCATTCTCTGGGAGATGAAGATGACTTTCGTGTCGGAGTGGGTAAGTATGTTGGTGACTTCGCTTTCAGAAGAGTCCGGCAGAATCGGGACCGCTACGCGGCCGAATGCTGTCGCCGAAAAGAATGCAAGTGCCCAGTTAGGCATGTTCTGGGAAAGGATGGCTACCTTGTCGCCTGCTTTGATGCCGAATCTGGACATCCTGTGGGATATATCCAGACATTTATGCCTGAAGGAGGCGTAGGTATATCCGTCGCTGCCGTCATCGAAGCACGACAGCTGTCTTTTAGCAAAGGTTATGGTCGAATAGTCAAACAGCTTTCCCAGCGTCGTGACGATATTCTCTTTCTTGGACCATAGCCTGTTGAAAGAATTCCGCATAAAGTTTGTCAATGAGTTATATAATTTTTCGGGTGCTTCCCGACCAGGTGCATCTCCTCATACAGCGCCTGGATTTTTTCCGTGTCCGCTTTCGCGTCATCGGTGAGATCAACTTTCGGACCGAGGCCTATATGCTTCGTCCCCCAGTTGAAATAGCACAGGTATACCGGGCAATCCACTGCCCTCGAAATCAGATGGTAGCCGGTCTTCCATCTCTTTACCGGCTTTCTGGTGCCTTCAGGAGCTATGGCCAGGTGGAACATTTCATCTTCCTCCATCGCCGTTATTATACTCTTGACAAGTGTTGTCGCATTTTTCCTGTCGGTAGGCACTCCGCCCATCGCTTTGATGACGGGACCGAGGGGCCAGAAGAAGAGTTCCTTCTTGATCATGCATTTGGCCTGGATCCCGTACTGTCTATAGAACAGGTACGAGATGATGAAGTCCCATATAGAAGTATGCGGTACGCCCAGAAGAATGCACTTCTTCTCAGGAGCCGGCCCCGTATCGGAGGTCCAGCCCATAGTCTTGAGCAAGAAACCGCAGAATTTTCCCCACATAAGGTTTAAATGTTTATATCCTCCAGTTCCTCTTCGGACTTGAGGTTCCGGGTGATGAATCGTTGTCTTTCAATAGTGTTGGCGCCCATGTAGAACTCCATGATGTCCGAAATGGACTCTTCGTCCGAGAGTTTTACAAGGTCGAGTCTCATGCCCTCGCCGATGAAGTCTCCGAACTCGTCGGAGGAGATTTCTCCGAGACCTTTGAATCGTGTGATCTCGACTCCTGTCTTGAGAGCGTCGATAGCTTCCTGCTTCTCGTCAGGGTTGTAGCAGTAACGGGTCTCCTTCTTGTTGCGGACTCTGAAAAGCGGAGTCTGGAGAATATGTACATGCTCCCTTCGGATAAGGTCAGGGTAATACTTCATGAAGAAGGTCAGCACGAGCATCCTGATATGCATTCCGTCATCATCGGCATCGGTTGCGACGATGATGTTGTTGTAGCGGAGATTCTCGAGGTCGTCCTCCACTCCGAGGGCGGAGATGAGAAGGTTGAGCTCCTCGTTCTCGGCGACTTTCCTGCGGCTTTCCTTATAGCAGTTGATAGGCTTGCCTCGGAGGCTGAATACAGCCTGGAAACCTGCGTCACGGGCCTTGGTGATGGTTCCGGATGCGGAATCACCCTCGGTTATGAAGATGCTGGACATCTCGCGGTATTTCTCCTTGTCCTTGGCGAGCTTGTCGTTGAAGTGGTAACGGCAGTCGCGGAGCTTTCGGTTATATACATTCGCCCTCTTGGTACGCTCGCGGGTCTTCTTCTGGATACCGGAGATCTCTTCGCGCTCCGCCTGGGAGGCTTTGATCTTCTCCTCGATTACCGGAACGACGTCCGTATGCATATGGAGGTAGTTGTCGAGATGCTTCGCGATGAAATCATTGACGAAGGTCCTGATGGTAGGGCCGCGCTCGATAATAATGGATCCTTCCGGAGTCTTCTCGATCTTGCCGTCGGCGCCTTTCTTGGCCTTCTCCCACATATAGGTCGAACCGAGCTTGGTCTTTGTCTGGCCTTCGAAGTTAGGCTCCTGGATCTGGATGCTTATCGCTCCTACGATACCCTGGCGGCAATCCTCAGGAGCGTAGTTCTTCTTGTAGAACTCCTTTAGAGTCTTTGCGATTGCCTCGCGGAATGCTGCGAGATGAGTACCGCCGTCACGTGTGTTCTGGCCGTTGACGAAGGAAGCCACATTCTCTCCGTAGGAGTTGCCGTGGGTCAGCACGATCTCTATGTCCTCGCCTTCCAGATGGATAGGGGCGTAGAGAGGCTGCTCGGAGAGGTTCTCGTTGACCAGGTCGAGAAGACCGTTGTCAGACTTGTATGACTCTCCGTTGAGTACGAGCGTGAGGCCTTTCTTCAGGTAGGAATAGTTCTTGACCATGGTGGTCACGTAGTCCATGTTGAAGGCGAACCGGCCGAACATCTCCGAATCAGGGGTGAAGCGGATGAGAGTTCCGTTCTTCTCGCTTACCTTTTCCTTCAGGCCGCTGTCGACGAGGGTACCCTGGCGGTAGCTTGCCCATGAACTTTTGCCGTCGCGGAAAGACTCCACGTAGAAGTCCTGCGAGAGGGCGTTTACGGCCTTGGTGCCGACACCGTTCAATCCGACGGATTTCTTGAAGACCTCGTCGTCGAACTTGCCGCCGGTGTTAAGCTGGCTCGTGGCTTTTACGACAGAACCCAGAGGAATGCCTCGGCCGAAGTCCCTGACTGTTACAGTGCCTTCTGTTATATCGATCTTTATCTGCTTTCCGAAACCCATCGCGAACTCGTCGATAGAGTTGTCCACGATTTCCTTCAGAAGCACATAAATACCGTCTCCGGGGTTATCTCCGTTACCGAGTCGTCCGATATACATTCCCGGACGTCTGCGGATATGCTCCACACCTTCCAGGGTGCGGATATTGTCGTCAGTGTAATTTGTCGTATTAAGTTCTGCCATATATTAAGCCTGATACTCGTATAAAATGCAAATTTAATAAAAAAATCGGAAAAGGGGCAGCCCTTTTACGAGCTGCCCCCTTTAATTGTGCTAAGTATGAGTTTATTCCTCTACCTGAGGTCTCATGATCAGTTCGATATAGTTGCCGCTTGAAACGATGGTCTTGGCCATAGCCTTGACAGCCTCTGCCGTAAGAGCCTCTGCTGCGGCCTCATATCCCTTGTCGCGGTCTCTTCCGAGATGCTCGTTCTCGAGAAGACAGCTCAGCCAGTAGCTGTTGTTGACTCTGCGCTCAGGAATGTTCTTCTTGATATTATTGATAGCCATCGTGAACTCTTCGGCGGTAGGACCGTTCTCTGCAAGTTCATTGAGGCCTTTTGTGGCAAGCTCGCGGAGCTTGTCTGCCTTGTCAGGGTTGCATTTGAAGAAGATCTGGAACATAGCCATAGGCTCAGGCTCTGAACTGAGATCTCCCATAGTGCTGGCTCCATAGGTGCCGCCTTCCTCCTCGCGGAGAGAAGTGGTATATCTCATGTCCATGATATAGCTTACTGCGCCGAGAGCGACCTCATTGGCGTAGCTGTCATCGATGTAGGCGGTGTAGATATCGGCGACAGTAGTCTGAGGCGTATTCATCACGGCCTTGAAGTCGTTGACGATCTTGCCTTTCTTTATGTCGTTGTCGTTGTCAATCCACTTTTCGGCCTTCTTGTCTGCCGGAAGAGAAGCGACATAGGTCTCGACGAGCGGTTTTATGGCCTCCGGATCGAAGTCTCCTGCTATATAGAGCGTGGCTCCGGCAGCATCGCAGAACAGTCTTCTGTAGTGCTTCTCGAGAGTCTCGAGGCTGGCTTTCTCAAGGATGGCGTCGCTGAGGACCTCGTTGCGCTCCTTGTTGACATAGATAGTCTTGGCGACTTCTTCCTGAAGCTTGAAGTCCGGCTGGCTTACGAGATTAGGAAGGATGGCCTTGATAGTGTTTATGCCCTTGTCATACTCGTCCTTGTCGAAACGCGGATCGGTAACCATAAGGTGAAGCATCTGGAACGCGGTCTCGATATCTTTCACGGTAGAATTCGCGCTGAGGGTCTGCCTGAACTCGCCGATGCCGAACGAAGTGGATACCTGCTTGCCGGAAAGCATCTTGCCTACGGTAGTTGCCGGGAAGCGGGAAATACCGCTGTTCTGGTTGAAGAGAGCAAGGATATTGGAATCGAAACTTGGCATGTCCTCGACAGGAATGGTGCTTGAGCCGCCTTCTTTTTCGAGTCTGACCATGATTCTGTCTTTCTCGAGTTCGCTAGGATAAAGGATGACCTTGACACCGTTGGAAAGATTCCAGACTTTGCTGCCATAGAGTCCATCCGATTCGGATTTGACCTTTCCAGCCTTGAGTGCTGACGGATCGAGGAAGTCCTTCTCTATCTTCTCGCCTTCAGTCTGTTCGATCTCGGCAGTCTTGGCCGCATTGAATACATCGAGAAGCTGTTGCTCCGTCGGATGTACGATACCTTCTTTTTCAGGAGATCTGTAGATGATTACAGTGTTCTTGTCCGGGAAGAGGGTAGGAAGCACCTGGTTGAGCACCTGAGCGTTGATTCCCTGTCCGATGATCATCTTCGCAAGCTCATACTGGTCCTTAGGAGCCATGTACGGAGTATTGTCGAAGAAGTTATAGATAAGCTCATATACGAGCTGGGAGTTCTTTCTCGTGTCGGCTTTGTTGGCGCTGGTCTCGTACTGGGAGAGAAGTTCTTCCTTGGCTCTTTCGACCTCGTCGTCAGTGAAACCGAATCTCTTGATCTTCTCGATTTCGAGCATGAGGGCGTTGAAGGCCTCGACTGCCTTGCCTTCCTTAAAGGTGACAGAACCTTCGACCGCTTCCATCGTCTCGCAATATCCGTAGAAGCCGAGATTTGCGTTGATGAAAGGACAGTCTGGCTTTGCCGCGAGGTCGGACAGTCTTTCTCTGGCTATATCGCAGATTATACTTTTGACGATGTCAGTAGAGAATCCGACAGCTGTGTTGTTGTACTCCTCAGGCAGAGGCTCGCTCTCCCAGAGCACATTGACAGAACCTCTTGAAAGCTCCGGATCTGTAAGGATGCCTACCCTGGTCTCGATGAACTCAGGAATCTTGATCACATCCTTTGCCTTTGGATCCACGGCCGAAGGAATCTCACCGAAGATATCTTTGATCTTCTGCTCTACGTAATCCACATCGACATCTCCCACTACGATGAGAGCCTGCATATCCGGGTGGTACCAGGTCTTGTAGAAGTTGTGGAGGCTTTCAGGCTTGAATGTCTTGAGCTGCTCTTCGGTACCGATAATGCTGCAGTCAGCATATTTTGTCCCTTCATAAATTATCTTTTCTGCCTTGCGCTGGATTCTCCATTCGCCGCTGTCCCTGTACCTCTTTTCTTCGAGGATGACGTCTCTCTCCTTGTCGATCTCTACGGGATCGTTGGTCACATAGTAGGCGTAGTCATGCATGATAAGGATACAGGTATCGATGACAGTCTGGTTTACAAGCGGAATATTGTTGAGCATGTAGACAGTCTGCTCGACTCCCGTAGAGGCATTGACGTTGCCGCCGAAAGATGCTCCGATAGACTGGAGATAGTCGAGAATGCCTTTGTCAGGGAAGTTCTTAGTGCCGTTGAAGCACATGTGCTCCAGGAAGTGGGCGAGACCATCCTGGTCCGGGGTCTCCTGGATAGCTCCGACGTCGGTGGCGAGATAAAACTCCGCACGGCCCTCAGGGATTTCATTATGCCTGATATAGTAGGTCAGACCGTTGTCAAGTTTTCCTTTACGTACGGCCGGATCAGTCGGTAGTTCTCCTGCCTGGCCGAATGCAAGGAATGAACTTGCCGTCAGCACTAATGAAGCGATAGTAAACAGAAATTTTTTCATTGTGATTATTATTAATGGTTTTCTTGTTTTATTGCAAATTTATAAATATTTATCGAAAAACAATAAATATTTTAAGAAATTGTATTTGGCCGGATTTTTTATCCGCAAATTCCATGCAAATCCATCTCCATCAACCGGAAAATATGTAACTTAGCGAAGATTAATCGCGGGATCATGCAGGAAGATTTCAGACTGAGAGTATTCGTCACTTTGGCTGAGCAGGGGAGTTTCACCCTGGCGGCCAAGACTCTCGGCATCTCCCAGCCGGCTGTCAGCCAGCATATCACGGCCCTGGAAAAATCCCTGGGCACGGAACTGTTCTCCAGAAACCGCGGCGAAGTCTCCCTCACCGACGCCGGCCGCAGTTTCATGAAATACGCCGAAAAGATCCTCTACTGGTACTCGGCCGCCAACTCCATGTTCGGGGAATCCGGCAGTCCGGCCGCCTCGAAGCCGGTCATGATCGACGCCGACCCGGTTTCGGCCTCATATATTCTGCCGCCGGCCCTTTCTGCCATAGCAGTCGGTAACCCCGAAATAGCCTTCACTGTCGGTCGCGCCGACAATGCCGACCTCAGTCTGACTGTCAGCCCGAGTCCCGGGACAATGGACTTCGAGGGAGAAGCGAAAGTAGTCGGGATCATGGACGCTGCCGCCGTCGCCTCTGCCTCCAATCCGACTGCCCGTACCGGGTTCTCGACCCTCGCAGGGGTCCATGTCTCCAACAGTTTTGCCGTATGGGACCGGTATCTCCCGATGCTGACCCCGGACCTCCGCGCCCGCGTCTCGGTCGTCTCTCCGTCGGTCGAGCTCGTCAAGTCTATGGTCATGGAATCGGACTCTCTGGTCGGAGTCGTCCCGTCCCCGGCTGTCCGTCGCCATGTCACCGAAGGCAGTCTCGTCCTCCTGCCGGCAGTGCTGACATCCCTTGCTTTCGACATCCATTTCGACCCGTCGCCGGCATTCATGGACCAGCCTCTCTGCCGGCTTCTGCGCCAGTCTGTCATCGACAGCCTCCAGTAAAAAATATAAGAGCGGCCGGTAGACCGACCGCTCTTTCCGTATGAAAAATGTGTTTGAATATTATTGATTCAGCTATTTTTTCGATTCTACGGCTGCCTTCTCGACAGGGAGACAGGCAATATAGTTACCGATATAACTGTTGAATCCTTTGACATCGGCCTCGTCCGGTCTTACCTCCATTCCGGTGTTTCCGGCGAAGACTTCAGACTCGAGATAGTCCGCGAGAGACTTTCCTCCCTTGTTGACAAGGTAAGAAGCAAGCAGGGCTATACCCCAGGCTCCGCCTTCTCCTGCCGTCTCCATTACGGAGATAGGGGAGTCGAGAGCTGCGGCCAGAATTCTCTGTCCGACGCCTTTTGTCTTGAACAGACCCCCGTGTCCGGTAATCCTTTCGACCTTGACCTTCTCCTTCTTGAAGAGAATGTCGTTGCCCAGTTTCAGTACTCCGACCGAACCGTACAGATGCGCACGCATGAAGTTGGCAAGGTTGAACTTGTCTGATGCGGAGCGTACGAACAACGGCCTTCCGTCAGTAAGTCCGGCAACAGGCTCTCCCGAGAAGTAGTTGTATGAGATAAGTCCGCCGCAGTCAGCATCGCCTTCGAGGGCTTTGTTGTACAGCTTTCCGTACAGCTCGTCCATATCTACAGGGACTCCGAGAAGCTCCTGATACTCCTTGAAGATGCCTACCCAAGCGTTGAGGTCCGACGTGCAGTTGTTGCAATGCACCATGGCAACCGGACTTCCGTCAGGGGTCGTGACCATGTCGATCATCTCATAAGGCCTTGACAGCTCCTTCTCCAGCACTATCATCGAGAACGACGATGTGCCGGCGGACACATTTCCGGTACGAGGCTTGACGGCATTTGTCGCTACCATTCCGGTACCGGCGTCGCCTTCAGGAGGGCAGAACGGAACTCCCGGCTGGAGATGTCCGGATGCGTCCAGTCTCTTTGCTCCTTCCGGAGTAAGCGAGCCTGCATCCTCTCCGGCATTCAGGACTGCAGGAAGGATGTCCGTAAGCTTCCATCTGAAACCATAGTCTGCGGTCAGTGCGTCGAAACTGCCAACCATTGCCGCCGAATAGGTCCCGGTAGTAGAATCTACCGGAATCATTCCGGAGGCGTCGCCGATTCCGAGCACTTTACGCCCGGTCAGCTGCCAGTGGATATATCCCGCAAGTGTAGTCAGAAAGTCTATGTCTTTTACATGAGGCTCCTTGTCGAGAATAGCCTGATACAGATGCGAGATGCTCCACCGAAGAGGAATATTGAAATTGAACAGTTCCGACAGCGCTGCTGCAGCTTTGCCGGTATTGGTATTCCTCCATGTCCTGAAAGGCACGAGGATGTTCTGCTTTGAATCGAAGGCCATGTAGCCGTGCATCATGGCGCTGATGCCGATTGCCGCCAGCTTTTCGATTTCTACGCCATACTGCTTCCGTACGTCGGCCCGGAGGTCGCCGTAGCAGTCGCGGAGTCCGTCCCAGATGGCGTCGAGACTGTATGTCCACAGCCCGTCCACCAGCTGGTTCTCCCAGGTATGGCTACCCTGGGCGATCGGCTTGTTGGCGGCATCGATCAGCACTGCCTTGATTCTGGTAGAGCCGAATTCGATGCCGAGAATAGCCTTGCCCGAAAGTATGGTAGATTTGGCGTCCATTACTTGAGGGCTTTATTGAGTAAGTAATATACTTCGTTGATGCGCATCTCTCTCTTGAAGTCCTCGAGGGTGGTCTTTTCGCTGATATGCAGCATTTCGATGCCTGCGATTTCGGCGTAGTCCTCCCAGTACTCAGGAGTGATGTCGTATGAGAAGCAGCTGTGGTGCGTACCTCCTGCGAGAATCCACGCGCCTGCTCCGACCTCGAAATTCGGCATAGGAATCCAGAGAGCGGATGCTACAGGAAGCTTAGGAAGCGGTTTCGGCTCGATGCACTCCACGTCGTTGACGACGAGACGGAAACGTCCGCCCATATCGACAACCGTTGCGGTCACGCCCTTTCCGGTCTTGCTGGTGAACACCAGGCGGGCGGTCTGGGTCTTGCGTATGCCGATGCCGAGATGATGTACCTCGAGCTTAGGCTTGGCAGCCGCAATCAGAGGGCAGACTTCGAGCATATGGGCCTGGAGAATAGCGGAACGTTTGCCGTCGAAGTTGAGGGTGTAGTCCTCGAGGAATGAGCATCCCTCAGGAAGTCCCTGGGTCATGTACCATACCGTGCGGTAAAGGGCCGCCGTCTTCCAGTCACCTTCTGCTCCGAAACCATAGCCTTCGGCCATCAGTCTCTGGGATGCGAGTCCCGGAATCTGGTCGAAGCCGCGGCCTGTCTTCTCTACATTGTAGTCTCCGAGGTCATCGAAATTGGTCGTGAAGCCCTTTGCGCCGGTGTCCTTCAGGACAGCGCGGAGGGTAAGCTCTGCCTTGGCGGAGTTCCATATCTTGCGGTATGCCTCGGAGTTCTTGTCCTCGAGCTCCCTGGCATGGTCATACTCCTCGAAATAGACTTTAACGAGAGCATCCACATCCTTGTCAGCGATTTTGTCGAAATACTCCATCACGCTGCTGAAAGGCATGTAATCGACATGGTATCCGAGTCTCATCTCGGCTTCCACCTTGTCTCCGTCGGTTACGGCGACATTGTTCATCTGGTCGCCGAAACGGAGGATCTTGAGGTCCTGGGCGTCTGCCCATGCCGCGGCCACGCGCTGCCATACGGCGATGTGGCCGAGAGTCTGAGGGTCTTTCCAATAGCCAACTACAGTCTTGTGGGCCTTGCGCATGCGGCTGAGTATGAATCCGTATTCGCGGTCTCCATGGGCGCTCTGGTTGAGATTCATGAAGTCCATGTCCATGGTATCCCAAGGAATCTCTTCGTTGAATTGGGTATGCAGGTGGAGAAGCGGTTTGCGGAGTTTCTGCAGACCGTGGATCCACATCTTGGCAGGGGAGAAGGTATGCATCCAGGTGATTACACCGACGCATTTCTTCTCGACCTCGGCAGCCGCCATGAGTTCGGCAACCTCTTCGGTAGAGTTTGCGGTACCTTTGTAAACGAGTTTAATAGGGAGTATGCCGGAGGCATTCATTCCCTCCACCATCTTTGTGGAGTGTCCGTCGACCTGGACGACTGCATCTCCTCCGTAGAGAAGCTGGGCGCCGGTAATGAACCAGACCTCGAGATTATCAAATGCTTTTACCATATTTATTTCTTTTTTTGTCCATAATATGCGTCAGGACCATGTTTCCTCGAGAAATGCTTTTCCACGAGAAGAGGATTCATGGTCAGCTCCGGATTGACACTGAAGGCTATGAAGGCCATCTTTGCGACCTGTTCCATGACTACGGCGTTGTGGACGGCCTCGTCGGCGTCCTTGCCCCATGAGAAAGGACCATGGTTCTTGACAAGCACTCCCGGAGTATGCACCGGATTGATGTCTTCGAATCTCTTGACAATGACGTTGCCTGTCTCCAGTTCGTATGCGCCCTGCACTTCCTCCTTGGTCATGTCGGCGGTGCATGGAATCGCATCATGGAAGTAGTCGGCATGGGTTGTCCCGATGTTCGGGATATCCTTGCCGGCCTGGGCCCAGGCGGTCGCGTAGGTGGAGTGCGTATGGACGACGCCTCCGATCTCCCTGAAGGCCTTGTAGAGCACAAGGTGGGTAGGGGTGTCGGACGAAGGGCGGAGGTCTCCCTCGACGATATTGCCGTCGAGATCGACCACCACCATGTCGCTTGGCTTCATATTGTCATAGCTTACTCCGCTCGGCTTGATCACCACCAGGCCGGATTCCCTGTCGATGGCAGAGACGTTACCCCAGGTAAATATGACCAGACCGTGCTTTACGAGATCCAGATTAGCCTTGCAGACTTTTTCCTTAAGCTGTTCTAACATGATATTTTACCATAAAAGTACATAGATGATACAGGTGATTACGCAGATGCCGAGAGCTCCGTATGCATAGCCCTTGCTGGTATGGAAGAGCTTGAGGTCGATAGGGAGGGCCTTTGCGTCTTTCTTCTTGTCGTTGGCGTTGGACCAGAGCCATACTGCCGATGAGCCGACGAGAACGCCGAAGAAATAGAATGCCTGGAAACCTATGTCGTTGAGATAAGGGATCGGATTGAAGATAGTCACGATGGCTGCTGCCACGATGAAGAAGAGACCGGCGCCGCCGAGGATCCTTGCCCATTTGAGCATGGATTTGCGGTCCTCTTCAGAAGGAAGTTCGCATGACTCGAATTTCTTGTCGATCAGGGTGATGATCACGAACATCGCGAAGAGGATGATGAAGATATATCCGGCGCGGAGCTGGAAGGCGACATCAGGAAGGGTGATCTTGAAGATCACGCCGAGAGGGATAGTCGCGATAGCTGTCCATACTGCAGCCTTAGCGGAAGCTCTCTTCCAGAGAAGGCCGAGTCCGAAGACTGTGATGATGCCAGGATAGATGAAGCCGGAGTATTCCTGGATATACTGGAATGCCTGGTCGAGTCCTCCGAGGAGAGGCTTGACAGCGATGGCTGCTATTATGAGGGCGCAGAGAGCCACGAGACGGCCCATGTTGACAAGAGACTTGTCGGTAGCGTCTTTCTTGATGTATTTCTTGTAGATATCCATCGTGAACAGGGTTGAAGTACTGTTCAGCATAGAAGCGAGGGAGGAGATGATCGCTGCGGTAAGGGCCGCGAACGAAAGTCCCTTGATGCCGGTAGGAGCGAAGTTGCGGACGAGCCATGGATAGGCATCATCGGCGACGTTGATCTGGCCCTGAAGATGGGAGAAGAGCTCCGGATGTATGGACATATAGTATGCGCAGACTCCAGGAAGCACCACGATGAACGGGATGAGTATCTTGAGGAAGCCGGCGAAGATAAGACCTCTCTGGGCCTCGTCTACGCTCTTGGCTGCAAGTCCCTTCTGGATGATGTACTGGTTGAAGCCCCAGTAGCCGAGATTCGTAAGCCATACGGCGCCCACGATAGCGGCGATGCCGGGAACGTTTGCGAACGCGCTGGCGTTGTGGCTTTCCTGGATAACTAGGTGGAAGTGGGTATCTGTGAGATGCTCTCCGCTTGTGAGGTCGGTATAGACGTTGGCGAGACCTGCGAACGCGCCTGCGCCGTTGCCGGCAGCCTTGAGGGCGAAGTATGCGGTGATGAGACCGCCGCCTACGAGGAAGACTACCTGCATGACGTCAGTCCAGGCCACAGATGCAAGACCTCCGTAGATAGAATAAATACCCGCCACGATGAACAGGAAGAGGATTATGCACATCCTGATCGATATCGTAAGTCCTCCTATCTGCAGGGCGAGTCCTTCAAGACCAAGGATCTGCTCGATGGCGAGGGCTCCGAGCCAGGCTACTGAAGTGAGGTTCACGAATACATAGAGGAAGAGCCAGAGCACTGAGAATGCGAGGCCGACTCCGTCATTGTAGCGTTCGCGGAGGAACTGCGGGATCGTGAAGATCTTCTGCTTGAGCATGACAGGGAGCAGGAACTTGCCGATAACGATGAGAGTTACTGCTGCCATGATCTCATAGGCTGCAGTAGCTATACCGTCGCGGTAGCCCGTTCCGGACATGCCGATAAACTGTTCGGCCGAGATGTTGGCCGCGATCAGAGATGCACCTACTGCCCACCAGGTAAGGGTGTTGCCGGCGAGGAAGTAGTCGTTAGCGCTCTTCTGCTGTCCTTTCTTTCCTCTTCCCAGGTATAGACCGAGGGTCACGAGGAGAATCAGGTAGAACACCAGGATGAGCATATCCACGGTTGCGAAACCGGAATTGTGGATTGCTTGTATCAAGTTCATTTTATCTTAGTATTATCTTGTCGAGAATGAGTAGGTACAGTGGCTGGTGTAGGTCTCTCCAGGGCGGAGGACAGCTGAAGGCCACTCTGGCTTGTTAGGGGTGTCAGGATATTTCTGGCTTTCGAGGCAGATACCGCTGCGGAACTTGTATGAAACTCCGTTCTTGCCGATAGCGCTTCCGTCAAGGAAGTTTCCAGTGTACACCTGAAGTCCCGGCTCGTCTGTATAGACTGTGAGTACGATGCCGGTCACTGGGCTGTAGACCTCTGCTGCAGCTATATCCATGCTGCCGTTGTTGCTGAGGACCCAGTTATGGTCATAACCGTTGCCGTTGCGGATCTGGACGTCGTCTGCGGCGATGTCCTTGCCGATTGCCTTCGGAGTCCTGAAGTCGAACGGGGTGCCCTCGACCGGAACTATTTCGCCTGAGGTCATGCAGGTCCTGTCGATAGGGGTGATTGCTGAGGCGTTGATGTAGAGGACGTCGTCGATCACATCATAGGCTGCCGGATCTCCTGAGAGGTTGAAGTAGGAGTGGTTGGTCATGTTGATGATCGTAGGGGCGTCCGTGGTGGCCTCGTAGCTGATCTCGATGCTGTTGTCCTCGGTAAGGGTGTAGGTCGTGTAGGCCGTTACAGTTCCAGGGAAATTGTTGTCACCGTCAGGAGAAACACGCATGAGTTTTACATGGTGCTTGTCGGCTTCCACGGTCTCATAGACCTGATACTGCCAGCCTGTAGGGCCGCCATGGAGACAGTGCATGAAGTTGTTTCTCGGGAGCTGGTACTCTACACCGTCGAGAGTGAATTTTCCCTGACCGATACGGTTGGCATAGCGGCCGATCGATGCTCCGAAATCGGAAAGATGGTTCTGCGGGAAGTAGTCCTTTACAGTAGGGAAACCCAGGACTACGTCCTTGAGGTTGCCGTCCTTGTCCGGAACCATGATGGACACGATTCTTCCTCCGAAGTTGGTGATGCAGACCTCCATCCCGTTCTTGTTCGTGAGAGTATAGAGAGCGGTAGGAGCTTCGTTATACTCAGCAACGAAATCTTCCGGGTTGAGGCCCGATTTTGTGGTCTTTTCTTTCTGGGCGCAGCTTGTGAGAGATATCGCAGCTGCGGTTACGCAGAAAAGTGTTTTGATTAATGTGTTCATTCTGTTATTGTTTTAGATGTTCTATTCATAATCGATTATATCGAATCTGTCGGCCTCGCTGTACTCCGTCTTGTCGAAGCAGTAGAGAGCTGCGCCCTTCTTCGAAGTCGTCTTGTCGATGTTTCCGGTCTTGCGGATCGCGCTGAGCGATGCAATCTTCTTGCGGAAATTGCGCTTGTCCAGCTTCTCGTCGTAGATTGCCTCGTACAGGCTCTGGAGCTGGGTGAGGGAGAATTCGTCCGGAAGAAGATTGAGGCCTATAGGCCTTATCGCCGCCTTCTGGCGCAGTTTCTTCAGGGCGTTGGTAACCATCTGGCCGTGGTCGAATATCAGCTCCGGAAGCTCATGGATATCGACCCAGAATGCATTATGCTCCTTGACGAGCTGCTCGTCGTATTCGCTGATGTTGATCAGGGCATAGTAGGATACAGAGATTACTCTGGAACCGGGGTCTCTTTCGGTTTCTCCGTAGGCATGGACCTGGTCCAGAAAAACGTTGTCGAGTCCTGTCAGCTCTCTGAGCACCCGAACTGCGGCCATGTGCACGCTTTCACCTTCCTGGACGAATCCGCCCATCAGGGACCATTTGCCCATTGCCGGCTCGAAGTTCCTCTTGAGGAGCAGAAGTTTCAGACTGTCCTTCCGGAATCCGAAGATGATACAGTCTACGGCTACATAGAATCGGGGATTAGAAACGTAATAGTCCATATGTGATCAGGTATAAATCCCAATGTTTTCACAAATATATATAATTTAAGTGTAAAAACAACACTTTTTGTTACTTTCTGCATTTGAGCCAGATAGCCATCTCTCCGGTACCCCTGTGGGCCCATGCGTAGTATGGTATGAGGGTGATTCCTTTCTCTGGAACAAGCAGTTCGTCGATTCCCTGGAGAAGGTCGTCACGATGCATGACTTCTACTGTCTCGTTGTCGCCGACTTCAATCTGGGAAATCGGAGTAAGGTTGTCCGGCCATTCCGCGCAATATACTATAGGCCCTTTCTCGAAAGCGACCAGACCTCTGTCGGCTTCGACTTTGTCGTTGGCCTTTACTGTGCGCGGCTCCATCTCGAAATGGATGCTGACCTCGTCCCCTTCACGCCAGTGGCGGGATATCGTGAAATATCCATCTTCGACAGGGGAGTCGACCGTTTCTCCGTTGACGCTTATGCTGTAACCGAGTTCCTTGCCGTCAGAATAGGAGTACAGGTCGCTCGGGACGACTTCTCCGCGAACCCAGCCCGGGATTCTGAGTTTCAGGCCGAACTTGCCGGCGTCGTTGTCGTCGATCGTGATGGCTATGTCTCCGTTCCATGGATATCCGGTCTTCTGGCTGAGGGTGACGCTCCGGCCGCCGATCTGATGGGTCATGGTATTGGACATGTAGAGGTTGACATAGAGGCCCTTGTCCTTGACGGCATATATGTAGCCAGGGAGGGACGGAATGAATCTGCATATGTTGGAAGGGCAGCAGGCGCAGCCGAACCAGGGCTCTCTGGCATAGTCGCCGGAAGAAGCCAGCGGGTTAGGGTAGAAGAAGCCGTTCCCTTCGAGTGAAACTCCGGAGATCAGTCCGTTGTATAGGGTGCGCTCGAGAACGTCGTAATATTTCGCTTCTCCATGGAGCAGGAACATCCTGTGGTTGACATAGCATAAGCCGATGGCGGCGCAGGTCTCGCAGTAGGCGCTTTCGTTCGGGAGTTCATAGTCGTCTCCGAAGGCCTCTCCGTCATGTCTGGCCCCGATTCCTCCGGTTATGTAGAGCTTCTTTGAGACAATGTTGTCCCAGATGGCGTCGATTGCATGGACATATCCCTCGTCCCCGGTCAGGGCTGCGACGTCAGCCATTCCGGAGTACATGTAGACGGCGCGGACGGCGTGGCCGACAGCTTCTGTCTGCTGGAGTACCGGCTCATGGGACTGGCTGTAAGTCTGACGGATTTCGGTCGTTCCTCTCTTGTCGAGGAAGAACTTGGCTTGGTCGAGGTATCTGCGGTCGCCGGTGGCGAGATAGAGCCTTGCCAACGCCATTTCGGCGATCTGATGTCCCGGAACGACGCATTTCTGGTCCGGACCGTCGCCGATTTCGCGTATTACGCAGTCGGCGTATCGGATCGCGATGTCGAGGAAGTTGCGTTTGCCTGTAGCTTGATAGTGGGCGACTGCGGCGTCGACCATGTGCCCGAGATTGTAGAATTCATGGCTACCCTGCTCGACTGCGGACCAACGTTCCGGACCGGACCAGGCGTGCGGGCGTTCAGGATTCATGGTCCTTGGAGTATAGAGATAGCCGTCAGGTTCCTGGGCTTTGGCGACGATTGCAAGGACGCTGTCGATATAGGTTTCGAGTTTCGGGTCCGGGTAGGTCTGGAGAATGTAGCTCGCTCCTTCGATCGTCTTATAGACATCGGTGTCATCGAAGGGAAATCCCTCGACTTTGTAACCGAGATTGACATCGGAATGCATCTGTTTTTCGGCTTTGACGAAGTTCTCGTAGCGGCCGGTCTCTTCGCATTTGCTGAAGGCCAGAGGTATCGTCACCTCTCTGGATGCTTTCAGGCGCCCGCTCCAGAAAGAGTCGTTGACTTTGACTGACGTGAACGGAACCGGGGCGACAGGGTAGCCGGACTGTTCGCCGGTGCATGCGCTTATGACCAGTATGCCGATGATAATCAAGGAAATAGTTTTTCTCATTTTAGCGTCAATTGTTGTGATAAGTCAAAGATAAATAAAAAGTGTAAAAAATACAATTAATAATAAAAAAAGAGACCGGCATTTCTGCCGGCCTCTAATTATATATAGGTCAAGAATTACTTGCCTGCAAGTTTAGCGTAGGTGTTGTAACGTACCTTTGCGAACTCTTCGGTCTTCTCTAGAAGCTCCTGAGCGTGCTCAGGGAAGAGCTTGCTGAGGGATGCGAAACGGACCTCACCCTTGAGGAAGTCCTGGAACTTGGTCCAGTCAGGCTCCTTGCTGTCGAGAGAGAACGGATTCTTGTCTGTTCCTTCGAGAGTAGGGTTGTACCTGTAGAGGTGCCAGTAACCGCACTCGACTGCAAGTTTCTCCTCCTTCTGGCTGAGACCCATGCCGGCCTTCAGACCGTGGTTGATACATGGAGCGTAGGCGATGATGAGTGACGGTCCGTCGTATGCCTCAGCCTCCTTGATGGCGTTGAGGTACTGGACTGGGCTTGCACCCATTGCTACCTGTGCTACATATACATAACCGTAGCTCATAGCGATCATACCGAGGTCTTTCTTGCGGACCTTCTTACCTGAAGCGGCAAACTTGGCGATTGCGCCTGCAGGGGTAGACTTGGAGCTCTGGCCACCGGTGTTGGAGTAAACCTCGGTATCGAGTACGAGGACGTTCACATTCTCGCCGGATGCGAGTACGTGGTCGAGACCGCCGAAGCCGATATCGTATGCCCAACCGTCACCACCGAAGATCCACTGGCTGCGGGATGGGATGAAGTGCCTGTAGATAAGGAGCTCGCTGCAGATGTCGCACTTGCACTCTTCCATGAGAGGAACGAGGGCGTCAGCTACCTCGCGGGTAATGGCTGCATCATTTCTGTTGTCAAGCCACTTTGCGAAGAGAGCCTTGATAGCCTCAGAGCAGCACTCGCACTGGAGACCTTCTGTCATGAGCCTGGCGACTGTCTCGCGGGCGCGGTCTGAACCGAGCTTCATACCGAGACCGAACTCTGCGTTGTCCTCGAAGAGGGAGTTCTGCCATGCAGGACCGTGACCCTGGCTGTTGGTGCAGTAAGGTGATGCAGGGAATGATGCGCCGTAGATTGAAGAACAGCCGGTAGCGTTGGCGATCATCATGTGGTCACCGAAGAGCTGGGTGATGTTCTTGATGTACGGAGTCTCGCCGCAACCTGCGCAGGCGCCTGAGAACTCGAACAGAGGCTGTGCGAACTGTGCGTTCTTGACATTGGCTGCCTTGTTGATGACGTTCTCTTTGTATCCGATCTTGGTGTTGAGCCAGTTGTAGTTCTCCTGCTCTGCCTCCTGGCCTTCGTAAGGAACCATGACAAGGGCTTTCTCCTTGGCAGGACATACGTCAACGCAGTTGCCGCAACCGGTACAGTCAGCGACTGAAGTAGAGAGAGCGAACTTGTACTCTTTGAGTACTGCAAGACCCTGTTTCATCTTGAGGCCTTCCGGAGCTGACTTAGCCTCTTCCTCGGTGAGGAGGAACGGACGGATTGCAGCGTGAGGGCAGACGAATGCACAGGTGTTACACTGGATACAGTTCTCTTCCTTCCATGAAGGAACCATTACGGCTACGCCACGTTTTTCATATGCTGAGGTGCCTGAAGGCATTGTACCGTCGCAGTAAGGCTCGAATGCGCTTACAGGGAGGGTGTCACCAGCCTGGGCGTTGACAACGTCAGCGATCTTCTTGACGAACTCAGGAGCGAAGCGGTCCTTGTTAGGATTCTCGAATTTCGCGGTGATGTTCTTCCAGTCTGCAGGAATCTCAACCTTGGTGTACTCGCCACCGCGGTCAACGGCTGCGTAGTTCATGTTCACGACGTTCTCACCCTTCTTGCCGTAGCTCTTCACGATGGCGTCTTTCATGTACTTGACAGCGTCGTCGTAAGGAATGATGCCGGTGATCTTGAAGAAGGCGCTCTGGAGGATGGTGTTGGTCCTTCCGCCGAGGCCGATTTCAGCGGCGATCTTGGTGGCGTTGATGATATAGAGGTTGATGTTCTTCTTTCCGATGACTGCCTTTACGTGGTCAGGAATTCTCTTGAGGGTCTCTTCCTCGTCCCAGAGGCTGTTGAGGAGGAGGGTACCGCCGTTCTTGATGCCCTTGAGGACGTCATACTTGCTGAGGTAAGAAGGTACGTGGCAAGCGACGAAGTCCGGGGTGGATACGAGGTAAGGAGCCTTGATAGGAAGCTTACCGAAACGGAGGTGAGAGCAGGTGTAACCGCCTGACTTCTTTGAGTCATAGTCGAAGTATGCCTGGCTGTAAAGGTCGGTATGGGTACCGATGATCTTGATGGTGTTCTTGTTGGCGCCGACGGTACCGTCAGATCCGAGGCCATAGAACTTGCACTCGGTGGTGCCTTCCTTCACGATGGAGATCTCTTCCTTGAGCGGGAGAGACTTGAAGGTTACGTCATCGACGATGCCGATTGTGAAGTCGGTCTTAGGCTCCTTGAGGTCGAGGTTGTCGTAAACTGCGATGATCTGGGCAGGAGTGGTATCCTTAGATGAGAGACCGTAGCGTCCGCCGATTACGAGCGGGCTGTTCTCGCGGCCCTGGAAGAGTGCCTTGACATCGAGGTAGAGAGGCTCTCCGAGAGAACCAGGCTCTTTTGTCCTGTCGAGGACTGCGATCCTCTTGACGCTCTCAGGAAGCACTTTGAGGAAGTATTTCTCTGCGAACGGACGATAGAGGTGGCAGGTGATGAGTCCGACTTTGCGGCCCTGTGCCTCGAGGTAGTCGATGGTTTCCTTGATTGTCTCGGTTACGGAACCCATGGCGATGATGATGTTCTCGGCCTTAGGGTCGCCGTAGTATGTGAACGGACGGTACTCTCTTCCGGTGAGTTCGCTGATCTCGCCCATGTAGCGGGCAACGATGTCAGGAATCTCGCTGTAGAACTTGTTCCTTGACTCGAGAGCCTGGAAGTAAACGTCTCCGTTCTGGGCTGTACCGCGGGTTACAGGAGCATCCGGTGAAAGGGCGCGGGCGCGGAACTTGGCAAGACTCTTGGTGCTTACCATCTTGCGGAGATCGTCCTCGTCGAGTGCCTCGATCTTCTGGATCTCGTGGGATGTACGGAATCCGTCGAAGAAGTGGAGGAACGGAATGCTTGACTTGATCGCAGAGAGGTGAGCCACTGCTGCGAGGTCATGAGCCTCCTGTACAGAACCTGATGCCAGCATCGCGAAACCGGTCTGACGGCAGGCCATTACGTCCTGGTGGTCTCCGAAGATGGAGAGGGCGTGGCTTGCGAGAGCGCGGGCTGAAACATGGAAGACTGCAGGGAGCATTTCACCTGCGATCTTATACATATTTGGGATCATCAGAAGAAGACCCTGGGATGCTGTATAGGTAGTGGTAAGAGCTCCGGCCTGGAGTGATCCGTGGACAGTTCCGGATGCGCCGGCTTCACTCTGAAGCTCGGTGACTTTCACAGTCTCGCCCCAGAGGTTCTTTTTGCCGTGGGCTGCCCACTCGTCGATGTTTTCAGCCATCGGCGATGATGGAGTGATCGGGTAGATAGCTGCGTGCTCGCTGAACAGATAAGCGATGGTGGCAACCGCAGTATTACCGTCACAGGTAATGAATTTTTTAGCCATAATCGTTGTAAAGTTATGTAGTTAAATATTAATATTTTTATAATGTTGCGATACCTTCGATTGTCACCTCCGTGCCGGCAGTCCTCTTGATGAGGCCCTGGAGTACATTGCCCGGGCCGATTTCCATGAAGTAGTCCGCGCCGTCTGCAACCATGCTCTTGACAGACTGGGTCCATCTTACCGGAGAGGTGAGCTGGGCGAGGAGGTTGGCCTTGATTGTCTCAGGGGCGGTCTCTGCCTTTGCAGTCACGTTCTGGTAGACCGGGCATATAGGGGTGCTGAATTTTGTCTTTTCAATAGCCTCGGCGAGCTCCTTACGTGCAGGTTCCATGAGAGGGGAGTGGAAGGCTCCGCTTACAGGAAGAGGAAGGGCTCTCTTTGCTCCGGCCTCTTTTGCCTTTTCGCAGGCTGCCTCTACGGCTGCTTTCTCGCCGGAGATCACTACCTGGCCGTCGCTGTTGTAGTTGGCCGGGATGACGAGACCGTCGACGCTTTTGCAGACTTCCTCTACAGCTTCGTTGGTCATTCCGATGATTGCTGCCATTCCGCCAGGATTAGCCTCGCAGCATTTCTGCATGGCGTTGGCACGTATGGATACGAGACGGAGTCCGTCTTCGAAGCTTATCGCTCCGGCTGCGACGAGTGCAGAGAATTCTCCGAGAGAGTGGCCGGCTGTCATGTCAGGCTTGAAGCCGTCGTAGCATGCTGCCAGTACTGTGGAGTGCAGGAAGATAGCTGGTTGTGTTACCTTGGTTGCTTTGAGATCGTCGGCTGTTCCTTCGAACATTATGTCAGTGATTCTGAAACCGAGTATCTCGTTTGCTTTTTCAAGCATTTCTTTGGCTTTGGGTTGGTTTTCGTACAGGTCCTTCGCCATACCTGGAAATTGGGATCCCTGTCCAGGGAATACGTATGCTTTCTTCATATCGCGAATTTTATATTCTATATAAGTATGCAAAATTAGTTATTTTCCGTGACATATCCTTAAAATATTGCACGAATTCCTGCTTTTTTATTAACTTTGTGTCCCGAAACTCCGCCTCCGTAGTTTAAAGGATAGAATTTCAGATTCCGGTTCTGACGGTCCCGGTTCGATTCCGAGCGGGGGTACGAATTCGACAGAAGGCGTCGGCGTTTCATGGCTATTCCATGATCTGCCGGCGCTTTCCTTTTTTCTTTCCCTGAATTTTTAGTGCGATACTGGAATTTCGCATTTATTTTCTATATTTACATATTGTATGAACGAATTTAATAACAATCAGATATGCAGTTTATTGTAAAAGCTTACGATGGAGCAGGAATGCTCGACAAGAGGATGGAGGTGCGCCCGCTCCATCTGGAAGGCATGGCCAGGCTGGGCAAGCATGTGGTTTGCGCCGGCGGTCTGCTCGACGAAGAAGGGAAGATGAAAGGGTCCGCTCTTATCATGGACTTTCCTGACAGAAAAGGACTGGACGATTATCTGGCCAGCGAGCCATATGTGGTTGCCCATGTATGGGAGAAGATTGAAGTAGAAAGACTGAATGTCGTCCTTGTCGGCGGCGAAAAATACAAATAGAGTATGAAAACAGGAACAAAGATCGCTCTCGGAATAGTAGCTGTCCTGCTGCTGGGAATCGGCCTCTTTATCTACGGAGGCATGAAAATGTTTGGAGATGAAATTAATGCCATCAGGTCGCTGCGGCAGATCGAAGAAGGCGTCTATACATACTCCTTCAAGGGAGATTACGGTTTCAAAGGCTTCCTCGAACAAGGCGGCGCCAAGACCGATTCCGAGATGGCTGCCTATATAGCCCGCTTCATGTCGCACGGGTACATGGACGTCAACGTCCCGGCTCCGTCCGATC
This sequence comes from Bacteroidales bacterium WCE2008, assembly GCA_900167925.1. Taxonomy (NCBI): domain Bacteria; kingdom Pseudomonadati; phylum Bacteroidota; class Bacteroidia; order Bacteroidales; species Bacteroidales bacterium WCE2008. The sequence continues at coordinate 261,193 of FUZM01000004.1, read as the reverse complement.
AGGAATTTGGCTGTTCGTCCATCCAGAGCGACCGCCTCTTCGCCCGCAACTTCGACTTCAAGAACGAAGGCCAGAATATTGTGATCATAAAGACGCAGCCCGACGATGGATATAAGTCCATATCTACCAGCACCTTCGGCTTTATCGGCAACGGCAGCGACTGGGCCCCGAAGGGCGGAATGGACGGATTCATCGCCCTCGCTACCATATACATCCCGCTCGACGGAATCAACGAGAAAGGAGTCTGCATAGCCGACCTGGTCGAAATCGACGGGGACATCACTCCGTTCGACACGGAAAAGCCTGACCTGACTATCGTGGGAGCTATCCGTCTGGTGCTCGATTATGCCGCTTCGGTAGACGAAGCGATCGACCTGATCGGGAAATATGATATCCATCCTTCGATCGGAACTTCTCACCATCTCGCCATTGCCGACGACTCCCGTTCCGTAGTTGTCGAATGGAAGGGCGGCGAAATGCATGTCACCGACACTCCTGTAGTGACCAACCACTGCATCTGGGAAGTCCGCGAGAATCCTGAGACTGTCAACTCGTATGAGCGTCTCGCCAAGCTCGCCGGGTACAGCCCGAAGACCTACGAGGAATCCCTCGGGGCCATAAGCTCCGTCTCATATGAGGGCTGGACCCTCTGGTCTGTCATCTACGACCGCAGTGAGCTCGCCGGCCACTGGTACAAAGCCCGTGACTGGGACAACCCGATAGACTTCACACTATAACGTTCATCGCCTCTGCCCCCTCAGCATTGTTTTTCTGCGGTTGAGGGTGCAGGGATGTGCCGCGGAGGTGCGTACAGGGCAAGGTGCTGCCCCCTCAGCATTGTTTTTCTGCGGTTGAGGGTGCAGGGATGTGCCACAGAGATGCGTACATGGCAATGTGTTGCCCCCTCAATCCGGTATTTCGGCCGCTGAGGGTGCAGGGAAGTGCCACAGAGATGCATGCAGGGCATGTTGCTGCCCCCTCAATCGTGTATTACGGCTGCTGAGGGTGCAGGGATGTGCCACAGAGGTGCGTGCAGGGCAATGTGTTGCCCCCTCAACCGTGTATTTCGGCCGCTGAGGGTGCAGGGATGCGCCACAGAGATGCATGCAGGGCAATGTGTTGCCCCCTCAGCATTGGGGGTGGAGGGAAGTCCGGAGGGAGTGGATGCCAGATGGACGAGGAAAGCTTTGCGTAAAAAGAGGGATAATATTACGCAAATTGTGTGTTGATTAGAGGCTGCATCAGAGTATTTTTGCAATTCACTATACACACACGGATATCAATGAGCATTTTAGACTTCTACAAGACTAGCGGTCCATCGGCCACCATGGTCGCACCTGAAAAACAGCAGTCAGTCTACAAGAAACTACGTTTCCAGACATTCCTTTCCGGAACTCTCGCATACGCCCTCTTCTACGTCTGCAGACTCTCCCTCGGAGTAATGAAACAGCCAATTATCGACGCAGGTCTCCTTACGGCGACCCAGCTCGGTATCATCGGCGCCTGCCTCTACTGGGCATACGCTGTGGCTAAACTTATAAACGGATTCCTCGTCGACAGATCCAACATCAAACGCTTCATGGCCACCGGCCTTCTGATCAGCGTACTGATGAACCTCGGTATGGGAATCCTCGGAGCCAGCGCCACCGCTTCCGGCATCTCCAGCGCTGCTCTCTTCGTTTTGTTCTCGATCATGTGGGCCATCAACGGCTGCTCCCAGTCGCTCGGCGCCCCATGCGCCATAGTCGGACTTACCAGATGGTATCCTCTCTCCCAGAGAGGCACGTACTACGGCTTCTTCAGCGCCAGCCACAATGCCGGTGAAGGTCTTTCCTTCATCTTTGTCGGCTCGCTCGTTGCCGCCTTTGGCTGGAAATGGGGCTTCTTTGGAGCTGCAGCCGCCGGAGTGCTCGGAATTCTGATCATACTTTTCTTCCTGCATGACACCACCGAAAGCAAGGGCCTTCCTCCGATCCAGGTGATCAGCGGCGAAAAGAGCGAAGAAGAAGTCAAGGCCGACAAGACCGAGACAAGCGCAATCCAGCGTGCCGTTCTCCGCAATCCGGGCGTATGGATCCTCGCCATCTCCAGCGCATTCATGTACATGAGCCGTTACGCCATCAACGAGTGGGGTGTAATCTTCCTGCAGAAGGTGTATGGCTATGAAATCGGAAAAGCCTCCGCGCTTATCGGTATCAACCCGATTTTCGGAATCATCGGAACAGTATTATCAGGATGGCTCAGTGACTTTATCTTCAAGAGCGACCGCAAGTGCCCGGCTCTCGTTGCCGGCATCCTCGAAGTGATTGCCCTCGCGCTCTTCCTCTTCGGAGGCGGATCCAGGATCGTGGTCATCACCTCCATGGTGCTCTTCGGAATCGCCATCGGAGTGCTGATCGCCTTCGTCGGCGGTCTCATGGCCATTGACATTGTGCCTCGCAAGGCAACGGGAGCCGCCCTCGGAATCGTCGGAATGGCATCATACGCTGCCGCCGGAATCCAGAACGTCGTTACCGGTCTCCTTCTCGACGGCATGTCAGTAAAGGACGCTGCAGGTCAGATCACCGAATACAACTTCTCTTATGTATCATGGTTCTGGCTCGGCTCGGCTGTGGTAGCCTGCCTCCTCCCTCTTCTCAACTGGAACAGGAAACAGGCCCAGATCGACTGATAGATTCTTTATAGAAAATAAAAAAGGCTGCCCGGTGAAGGCAGCCTTTTTTCATTCATTGTTTTTATTCTTTGCACCAGCGGTCGAGCCACTCGAAGTAGCTGCGATGCCAGAAGAGCGCGTTCTGAGGCTGGAGTATCCAGTGGTTCTCCTCCGGGAACACGATCAGCTTCGAAGGAACTCCCATCATCTGGGCGGCGTTGAACGCTGCCATGCCCTGGTCGTAAGGGATACGGTAATCCATCATGCCATGGATGCAGAGAATCGGGGTATGCCACTTGGTCACATTGAGGGCAGGGGAGTTGGAGTAATGCCTGCGAGCCTTGGCGGCGGAGCTCCATGGAGAGCCGGCCTGCTGCATGCCTCCGAAGGTCACTCCGTCTCCGGCAGGGCCCATCTGGCCTTCGGTGTATGAATACTCGGAAAGACCGCCGTTGTCGAAGTTAGGGAACCACATCTCCTCGGTCTCGTAGTACATGTAGGTCTCGTCGAAGATTCCGGCGTGGGCTATGAAGCAGTCATACAGATTCTCATGGATACCTGCCATATAATAGACAGAGAAGCCGCCGTAGGATGCTCCGCAGCCGGCGAGCTTGCCGACGTATGGCTCAGCCTTAATCATTTTTCCGGCTGCGATATAGTCCTGCATGTTGAGGCCGATATAGTCTCCGGAGATCTGCTCGCACCATTCCTGGCCGAATGCGGTGGTTCCGCGACGGTTAGGAAGAACCACGATATAGCCCTGGTTGCACATCAGGTTGTAGTTCCAGCGATATGACCATCCCTGGCTGAGAGTGCCCTGAGGGCCGCCGAGGAAGATCTCGATAGCCGGATACTGCTTTGCGGCGTCGAACTCAGGAGGGAAGAGTACCCATGTGAGCATGTCCTTGCCGTCCACGGTCTTGACATACCTCTTTTCGGTCTTATGTCCCTTAAGCTGGCCGAGTATGTGGCCGTTCTCGTCAGTTATGGCAGTGATTTTCATGTCCTTTACAGCGACGAGTTCGTTAGGGAAGTCCATGCTGCAGTATGAAGCCAGCAGTGTGCCGTCCTCGAGAACTCCGAACGGAGAGTTGAAGTCGAACCAAGCGTCCGGAGGAGTGAGCCTCTCGATCTCGGCAGACTCGGCGTCAACCATGAAGATACCCTGGAGACCCTCTACGAGAGAGTTGAAATATACAGATTTTCCGTCAGATGTCCATACGGCGCCGGCGGCGTTGTAGTTGAAGTCGGCGGTGAGGTCGCGTATGGCCTTGACTGCAGGATTGCCGGTCTGGCCTTCGCCCTCAGCCTCATATTCGAGATCCGCTACCATGAGCCTTGTCTTGTCGGCCTCATATCCGTCGCGCTCCATGCTTATCCAGGCAAGACGGCTGCCGTCAGGGCTCCAGACCGGATCGGTATCGTATCCTCCGCCGTTGGTCACGCGAGTCGTCTCTCCTGTAAGGATGCAGTAGATAAAGATGTCTGTATTAGTGGAGAAAGCATACTGCTTGCCGGTAAGCTTCTTGCACGAATAGGCGATGTATCGGCCGTCAGGGCTCCAGCAGAGCTGTTCCGCACCGCCGTACGGCTCCAGAGGAAGCTCATAGAGGACGTCCGGACCGCCAAGGATGTCGATTGAATTATCCTTGGTGATCGTACCGTTGCCCAAAACTGCCACAAAAGTATGAGGCAATTCGGTAACCCAGTGGTCCCAGTGGCGGTACATAAGGTCCTCGGTGACATAAGCCTGGGCCTTGTCGAGTCCCGGATCCGAATCCTTAGGAGACTTCACCGCAGAAGGCACCGTGCTTACATAATAAACCTGCGAATTGTCAGGGGAGAGGGCATAATCGCTGATACCCTCGGCGACGTCGGAAAGCTTTGTCCTCTCGCCGAGCTTGCCCTCGGCATATACGGCATTGTAGAGCTGGCCGCCCTGGAGAAAATAAATCGAATGGCCGTCCTTAGCCCATTTTGCGGCATTTATGCTCTTGCCGTCCGTTGTAAGCTGATTCTTTCCCGTGCCGTCAAGGTTGCATGTGAACAGATTCCTGCAGCTGCGGTTCTCCGCGATAGAAGTATAGCTTACCCCATAGAGAATCTTTTCCCCGTCAGGAGAGAGCTGAGGATCCGACAGCCTGCCCAGCGAGAGCATGACCTCCGGAGTCATCCTTCCGTCCTCTACCTTGATATCCGAAGGTCCGATATATCCGGCCCCGGCCTCTTCTTTCTGTACGTTACAACCCATGATTCCAAACATTAAAGCAGCCGATGCTGCCATATAACCGATTTTATTCATATAGAGTTATTTATATAATTTCAAAGCTTTTTCGATCTCCGCCGCTATTTCCGTCCTCAGCCACTCGGGCTCCAGCACTTCCACTCTGCTTCCCAGCCGGCAGAAATCCATGACCATGTCAACGTTCGGCACTGCCTCCATCCCGAAGACGACCGGATACTCCTCTGTCGCCAACTCCGTTCCCATCCGCTTCTGGCTATGGTGCAGCGGCAGATCCTCCAGGAAAGCAGACTCTCTCTCCGTAGCCCGGAAAACTATTTTCTCCGCCGGCCTGTCTCCCGGAAGATAGATTCCGTAACTCTTCGAGAACAGTTCGTCGACATCGAACCGCGCCGGCATCCTGAATCCCTCAGCCGACACCTTCAGCCCGACTATACGGTCGAGACCATAGACTCGCAGCCCTTCTCTCTCCCGGCACCATCCCGCCAGATACCACCGTCTCTCGAACTCCTTGACCGCATACGGACTTACATGCAGGGTCTCGGACTCATGGCTCTGGTACTTCCGGTATTCGAGTTCCAGTATCCTGTCTTCGGTCATGGCCTCCATGATGACGGTGAGCCATCTCTGTCCCGACGGTATGTTCTGGACCGAGACCCTGCCGGAAAGCCTCTCCTGGCCGAGAGTCAGCAGACTGTTGACGGTAAAAGTATTTATCAGCCAGGCGGCGTCGGCCCTGGTGTCGGAGACATCCTCGCCGTAGCGGATGAAATACCGGTTGGTGCTCCTGTTGCACTCTATTTCTATCCCGAAGACCTCGGCGATGGCCTCCCGATGGTTGCAGAAAGACCGCCTGGAGTAATACTCTCCCCAGCGGGACTCCCAGCGCGACTGTACTTCTCCCAGATCCAGACCTCTTTCCCCGGCATTGAGGACAGTCTGGACAAGCCATATATACTTATTGAGAAGTTCCGAAACCATCAGCTTATCTTACTGTAATCGTTGATATTGTATTTTCCTTTGCGAAGCTCCCGCACGAGAGCGATATTTGCGACCGACTCCAGCGCCGGATCCCTCTCGAGTACCTGCATCGCATAATTCCTGGCATCTGAAAGCAAATTGCCGTCCTTTGCAAGAGATGCTATCTTCAGGTTGATAGGAAGACCGCTCTGCTGCGTGCCCTCCAGGTCTCCCGGTCCTCTCATCTTCATGTCCTCCTCAGCCAGCACGAAACCGTCTTCGGTCTCGCAGAGCAGATCCAGTCTCTTCTGCGACTCCTTGCTTACCTTCTGGCCCTTTACGAGGATACAGTAGGACTTGTCGCTGCCTCTGCCGACGCGGCCTCTCAGCTGGTGCAGCTGGCTGAGGCCGAACCGTTCCGCGCTCTCGATGACCATCACAGTAGCATTAGGCACGTCGACTCCGACCTCGATGACGGTGGTCGACACAAGTATCTGCGCTCTGCCCGCCGCAAAAGCGGACATGTTGAAATTCTTCTCTTCATTGGACTGCTGCCCGTGCACGATCGCAGGTTTGTACGGCGGGAAAGGGAAAGCGCTTACAATCCTCTCGTATCCGTTCTCCAGATTCTCGTAATCCACTTTCTCACTCTCGAAAATCAGCGGATAGACGACGAATACCTGCCTTCCCAACGCAATCTGGTCCTTCATGAACCGCCACAGGGCCGGTCTCTTGGCCTCGGTGATCTGCATGGTCTGGACCGGCTTTCGTCCCGGAGGCATCTCGTCGATGACCGAAACGTCAAGATCTCCGTACAGGGTCATGGCCAGAGTCCTCGGAATCGGGGTCGCCGTCATTACGAGAACATGAGGAGGCACACCGACGCTGGATTTCTGCCAGAGCCGGGCTCTCTGCTCGACGCCGAAACGATGCTGCTCATCCACTATCGCCAGTCCGAGACTCCGGAAGACGACCGTATCCTCGATGAGGGCATGAGTCCCGACGATGATTCCGATGCTGCCGTCCTGCAGACCGGCATGGATTTCCTTCCTGGAGGAGGCCTTCGTGCTGCCGGTCAGCAGCGCCACCTGCACCCCTGTAGGGGCGAGATATTTCGAGATGTTGGCGAAATGCTGCTGCGCGAGTACTTCTGTCGGGGCCATGATGCAGGCCTGATATCCGTTGCCGACTGCAATCAGCGCCGAGAGTACGGCGACCATGGTCTTGCCGGATCCGACGTCTCCCTGGAGCAGACGGTTCATCTGCCGGCCGCTCATCATGTCGGAGCGTATCTCTTTGATAACCCTTTTCTGGGCTCCTGTAAGCTCATACGGAAGGGCGTCGTAGCATTTGTTGAAGGCCTCTCCGACCTTCGGCATGACTATTCCGTGCTCGTTGCGGCTGCGGATGAATTTCTGCTTCAGCAGAGAAAGCTGAAGGAAGAAAAGCTCCTCGAATTTCAGCCTATATTCTGCCTTCTTTAGGGCGTATGCGTCGGTAGGGAAGTGGATATTCTTTATGGCATACTGGATTCCGACCAGTCCTTTTTCCTTGATTATGTAATCCGGCAGAGTCTCCTCTATTTCCGGCATCGCCAGATGCAGGGCCGTCGCCATGAGCTTGTTCATCACCTTTCCGGTGATCCCGGCGGTCTTCAGCCTTTCGGTCGACGTATATACTCCTGTCATGACCATGGACGCTCCCGGGACGGCGGCTCCTTCCTGGGCCGGACTGTCGATCTCGGGATGGACCATGTTGATACGCCCGTTGAAGATCGTGGGCTTTCCGAAGAAAACGAAAGTCTTCCCGGGAATCAGTTTCTCGGCGATATACTTGACCCCTTTGAAGAATACCAGTTCCATGTCTCCGGTACTGTCGCTGACATAGACGCTGAGGCGTTTCCCCTTGAAATCGCTGGATTTGACCTCAGCCTGGATCTGCACATACGCGCTTTCAGAGACTATCGAACTGATAGGCTGGATAGTGCTGCGGTCGATATATCTGAACGGATAGAAACGGATCAGATCCCCGATTGTCGCGATTTCCAGTTCGCGCTTGAGCAGTGCGGCTCTTTTCGGCCCCACTCCCGGCAGGAACTGGATATCTGAATCGAGGTATTTATCCATTATGAAAAACTATGCTATCTGCGGCTTTCCGTTGCGAGGCTTCTCTTCAGTGGAAGGGGCTTCGATCATCTTGCCTGAAAGCAGTGCATCGTAGTCCTCCCTGTTACGGAAGATATCGATTGCCGCGTAAATCGCTGATTTCATCGAACGAGGGTCCGCCTCGTCGCGGCCGGCCATCTCGTAGGCGGTGCCATGGTCAGGAGAGGTCCTGACGATCGGGAGTCCGGCGGTGAAGTTGACGCCGTCCTCGAAGGCGAGGGCCTTGAACGGGGCGAGTCCCTGGTCATGGTACATCGCGAGAGTAGCGTCGAATTTGCTGTAATGCCCGAGCCCGAAGTAGCCGTCAGGAGAATATGGTCCGAAGGCCAGGATATCTTCTGCGTTGGCGGCTTTTACGGCCGGGAGAATGATCTTTTCCTCCTCGTCTCCGAGCAGTCCTCCGTCGCCGCAGTGCGGGTTGAGGCCGAGCACGGCGATTCTCGGACGGTCAATCTTGAAATCCCTCTGGAGGGAAGCCTTCATCAGGCGGAGCTTGCTGAGGATCTTCTCGGTCGTAAGACTGTCAGCTACGTCCCTGAGAGGAATATGGCCTGTGACGACGCCGACTTTGAGGCGGTCGCTGATCATGATCATCGTATGGTCCTTGACTCCGAACTGCTTCTGCAGGTATTCGGTGTGGCCTGCGTAGCCGAAGCCCTCGGCAGCCATCGCTTTCTTGTTGATAGGGGCTGTCACCAGTACGTCGATGTCGCCTTTCTTTATGTCCTCGATTGCGCATTCGAGAGACTTGATCGCGGATTTCGCAGACTCCGGAGTCGACTGTCCCGGCTCCACGAAGACGTTGTCCGGAAGGCAGTTGACGATATTGATCTTCTTAGGCTTGGCATCCTTTGCCGAACTGATGACGTATGTGTCGAGCTGGTCGATATTGTGCATCAGTTTGCGGTAGAAACCGAATATCTTGGAAGATCCGTAGATCACCGGGGTAAACGAATCGAGGGTCCTCGCATCGGCGAGAGCCTTGATTATCACTTCGTATCCTATGCCGTTGCCGTCTCCCTGGGTAATCCCGACGACGAGTCTTTTATTGTTCATATAGCGTACTGTTTAATTCTTCATAACCGGTATCGTGCGGCAGGTCCTGTTTCTTGTAGGCCTCGACTGCGAGCCTGTCGCAACGCTCGTTTTCCGGATGCCCGGCGTGTCCTTTCAGCCAGTGGAAAGTGACATTGTGCCTCCGGTAGACCTGCAGGAATCTCATCCAGAGATCCGGATTCTTGACCTTGGCGAAGCCTTTGCGCTCCCAGTTCTGCAGCCAGCCCTCATTGATGGCCTTGACGACATAAGAAGAGTCGCTCCATACTTCGACGTCCGCACGGTCCCATTTTATGGCCTCCAGACCTTCTATGACTGCGAGCAACTCCATCCTGTTGTTGGTCGTAAGGGCGAAGCCGCCGCTCATTTCTTTTTCATGTCCGGCGCATTTGAGTACGACTCCATAGCCTCCCGGGCCCGGGTTGCCGCTCGCCGCTCCATCCGTATACAGAAATATGACAGGTCTTTTATCCATTCGTTCTACAAAAATAATGTTTCCTTTCCTAAATTGAAAGATTTTGAAGAAAAACAAATTATGAGTATTTTTACAAGTTGTTAGTAGGAATTAATAACCAGATTATATGCGAAAGTTTGTTCTTCTGACAGTTTTGTCTGTTATTGCTGCCGCCTTTACATCGTGTGTCAAAGGCGACAACCCCGGCAATGACCGGCCTGATTCCGGCAAAGAGAGCCTGTGGGTCTCGCAGTCATATATAGAATTCGAGAGGACAGCAGCAAGCCCTGTTGTCGTTTCATGTACCAACCGCGATACCTGGTGGATTGCGGGTATCAGCGAATCGGCGGACAATTCCGCCTGGACGGAGCTTTTCGCAGCGGACAAGCAGGAGGAGGGAAAGGCATTCAACGGTATCTGGTTTTCATGTTCGATACCTTCAATGGAGGGTCACCACCATGAACTCAATATCGGAGTCAGCCCGAATGATACCGGAGCTCCGCGATATCTGAAGATTAAGATGAAGTCCGGCAGTCTTTCCATAGACCTGACGGTTAAACAGAAATAGATATGGTTATTCTGGTTACAGGAGCCAACGGGCAGCTCGGGACGGAACTCAGGAATGTCTCAAAAGGAAGCGGCGACCGTTATATATTCTCGGACGTGAGTCAGGTTCCGGGAGCGGATACTCTTTTCCTTGATATCACCAATCAGGGTGCTCTCAAGATAGTATGCGAATCCGAATCGGTCGACGTGATCGTCAATTGCGCCGCCTATACCAACGTCGAGAAGGCCGAGGAGGATCCTCAGATGGCCGATCTCCTGAACCATAAGGCCCCGGCAAATCTTGCGGCGGTAGCTGCCGAGACCGGCGCCCTGCTCATCCATATCTCGACGGACTATATCTTCAACGGAGAGAAGTCCATACCGTATGCCGAGGATGATGCTCCCGACCCGCTCGGAGTCTATGGCGTGACCAAGCTTGCCGGCGAGGACGCAATAAAGAATTCCGGCTGCCGTTACATGATATTCAGGACGGCCTGGCTGTATTCCCCATATGGGAAGAACTTCATAAAGACGATTCTGGGAATGCTCCAGAGCGGCCGCGACCTCAAGGTCGTCTACGACCAGATCGGTTCTCCGACCTATGCCGAGGACCTGGCCCGGCTGATTTATGGTATCGTTTCGGAGCGCAAACTGGACAAGACAGGCGTCTACCACTATACCGACGAGGGTGCGGTCTCATGGTACGATGTCGCCATGGCCATAAAGGAGATTTCCGGGGCTGGCGGTTCGATTTCCCCGTGCCTGACGGTTGAGTATCCGACCAAGGCAAGCCGCCCGCATTTCTCCCTTCTGGACAAGAGCAAGGTGCGAAGCACATTCGGGATAGAGATTCCTTACTGGAAGGACTCTCTGGTTAAATGTATAGATAGACTATGAAAGGAATTGTACTTGCCGGAGGAAGCGGTACCCGCTTGTATCCGGTAACTAAAGGAGTCAGCAAGCAGTTGCTTCCGGTTTTTGACAAACCGATGATATATTATCCGCTTTCCGTTCTCATGCAGGCCGGAATCAGGGAGATTCTGATCATCTCGACTCCTGAGGACCAGCCGGCATTCCGCAGACTTCTCGGCGACGGCTCCGACTTCGGAGTCAGTTTTACATATGCCGTCCAGCCATCCCCGGACGGGCTTGCGCAGGCCTTCATAATCGGAGAAGAGTTCATCGGGGACGACAGCGTCTGCCTAGTGCTCGGAGACAATATCTTCCATGGCAACGGACTCGGCCGTCTTATGACCGGCGCCGTCAAGGATGCCTCTGCCGGCAAGGCTACTGTTTTCGGTTACTGGGTAAGCGATCCCCAGCGTTATGGAGTAGCGGAGTTCGACGCTGACGGCAACTGCATAAGCATCGAGGAAAAGCCGCAGAATCCTAAGTCCAACTATGCCGTAGTGGGACTTTATATATATCCTAACGAGGTCGTCGGCATCGCCAAGGCTGTCAAGCCTTCTGCCCGCGGCGAACTCGAAATAACGTCCGTCAACCAGGCCTTCCTGGCGCAGGGCAAGCTGAAGGTCCAGACTCTGGGCCGTGGTTTTGCATGGCTCGATACCGGTACTCATGATTCCCTCTCCGAAGCATCCAACTATATCGAAGTCATCGAGAAGAGGCAGGGGCTGAAGATTGCCTGTCTGGAGTCCATCGCTTTCTCGAAGCGCTGGATTTCTGCGGATAAGCTCCGTGCTCTGGCTGCCCCGATGGCAAAGAACCAGTACGGCCAGTATCTCCTCAAGATTGCTGACGGAACTATTGTAGAGAAATGAAAGTAATCAATACAGATATTCCCGGGCTGTATATTTTAGAGCCTGTAATCCACGGCGATGCGCGCGGATACTTCTTCGAGGCCTTCAATCAGAAGGACTTCGACGAGGCTGTCGGAATGCATGTCACCTTCGTGCAGGACAATGAGAGCAAGTCGTCTTACGGCGTGCTCCGCGGACTGCATTTCCAGAAAGGGGACCATGCCCAGTCCAAGCTCGTCCGGGTAGTAAGCGGCCGCGTCCTCGACGTTGCCGTCGACATGCGCCCGGGCTCTCCGACTTTCGGACGTCATGTTTCTGTCGAACTGACGGGGGAGAACCATCGCATGTTCTTCATTCCGAGGGGCTTTGCCCATGGTTTCAGCGTTCTTTCGGAGGAGGCTGTATTCCAGTATAAATGCGATAATTACTATTGTCCGGAGTCCGAAGGCGGTATTGCCTGGGACGACCCTTCGCTGGGTATCGACTGGCAGCTTCCGGCTGAAGCCGTGAAACTTTCGGACAAGGACCGACGGAATCCTAAAATCTCTGAACTATGAGTTTCAAGCGCAGTATAATCATAACGGGAGGCGCCGGGTTCATCGGCAGCCATGTCGTCCGCCTGTTCGTGACGAAGTATCCGGACTACCGGATAATCAATGTCGACAAGCTTACATATGCCGGCAACCTGGAGAATCTGAAGGATGTCGCAGACCGCCCGAACTATGTTTTCGAGAAGGTAGATATCTGCGACTTGGATGCCATACGTTCGCTGATGTCGAAGTATGATGTCTCCGGAATCATCCATCTTGCGGCAGAGACTCATGTGGACCGTTCGATCAAGGATCCGTTCGCTTTTGCGCGGACTAATGTGCTCGGGACTCTGTCGCTGCTTCAGGCTGCGAAGGAATACTGGTCAGACGCGTCTGCGGACTGTCGTTTCTATCATGTTTCGACTGACGAGGTCTATGGGGCGCTCGGATTCGACGGCACTCTCTTTACAGAGAAGACTCCATACAGCCCGCATAGCCCGTATTCGGCTTCGAAGGCTTCCAGCGACCATTTCGTGCGTGCTTTCCACGATACATACGGGCTGCCTGTAGTTATTTCGAACTGTTCGAACAATTATGGGCCTAATCAGTTCCCGGAGAAGCTTATTCCGCTGTTTATCAATAATATCCGTAACCGCAGGCCGCTGCCTGTCTATGGCGCGGGGGAGAATGTCCGCGACTGGCTCTATGTCGGAGACCATGCCCGCGCTATCGATACGATTTTCCATAAGGGGAAGGTTGGGGAGACCTACAATATCGGAGGATTCAACGAGTGGAAGAACATCGATCTGATCAAAGTGCTGATCCGGGTGACTGACCGACTGCTGGGTCGCGCCGAGGGCGAAGACATGGACCTTATCCAGCATGTGACTGACCGTGCCGGCCATGACCTGAGGTATGCCATCGATGCGTCAAAACTGTCTTCGGAACTGGGATGGAAGCCTTCGCTGCAGTTCGAAGAGGGGATAGAGAAGACTGTGAAGTGGTATCTGGACAACCAGGATTGGCTGGACCATGTCGTCTCGGGGGATTATCAGAAGTATTACAAGGAGATGTATGATGGAAGATAGCGGGGAGAACTGGTATGTCCTGAGGGTGACTTATTCGCGTGAACTGAAGGTGCAGAAGGTCCTGCAGGATAAAGGAATGCGGGTTTTCGTGCCGATGAAGACTGTGCGTGAGGAGAAGGGCGGCAGGGTCGTGAAGAAGAGCGTCCCGGCTGTCAATAATCTTCTGTTCGTCTATTCTGACCAGCAGACTATCTATGACCATATTCTTTCGGAAGGAGATGCCGCTGTCACGCGTTTTATCTGGGATCGGGTCTCGCGTAAGCCTCTGATTGTTCCGAAGCGGCAGATGGAGGATTTCATCCGCGTCTGCGAGGCTTCGGCTGATGATGCCGTGTTTATCTCGGAGATGGATGAGAAACTCCGCAGCGGAGTGCGCGTCCGCGTCTGCTTCGGTCCTCTTGCCGGTGTCGAAGGCACTGTCATCCGCATCAAGAAATCGCGCCGCATCCTGGTCGAACTCCCAGAACTCCTCTCCGTCGCCTCCACCTACATTCCCCTCGAATACCTGGAAGTTATCAAGTAATTGGTTGCAGGCTCCCTTAAGGTCGGAATTACATATCGTACTCGTACTATTAATCGAGTGGCTCGGACCAGTAATCGCTAGCAGCAGTTATTGTCCCCTCGGTTTGCAACTCCACCAGTTCGGTTTCCGGCGTGATGTAATTTTCTTTAGCTACTTTTTCCATTTGGCATTAAAGTGTTAACTACTAATTGCAAATATATAAACAAAAACTATTTACGCAAATATGAGATGCTTACAAAGATGATAATATTGCAGAAACATATACAATTCGGAATTTTAGTTGTCATAAGTTGGCGATAATAACGGCAGTTTTTGTATCTTTGCATGATATATAATTAATTCTATGGAGAAATTAGCCAGAACAAAGGTAAAAGACCTGCTGAAAAGCCAGCCAGGCCAGGAAGTCCTTGCCAAAGGATGGGTGAGGACTAAGAGAGGAAACAAACAGGTTAAGTTCATCGCACTCAACGACGGTTCTACCATCAATAATATCCAGGTAGTCGCAGACGCCAGCCTCTTCGACGAGGAGCTCTTCAAGAAGATTTCCACCGGCGCCAGCCTTGCGGTAAAGGGTAACCTCGTGGAGTCGGTCGGCAGCGGCCAGGCTGTAGAGATCCAGGCAAAGGAGATCGAAGTCTATGGCGAATGCGATCCGATGCGCTTCCCGCTCCAGAAGAAGGACACCTCTCTGGAATACCTCCGTTCCGTAGCCCACATGCGTCTGCGCACCAATACTTTCGGCGCAGTGCTCCGTATCAGGCACGCAATGGCTTTCGCTATCCATAAGTTCTTCAACGACAAGGGCTTCGTATATCTCCATACTCCGCTCATCACAGAGTCTGACGCAGAGGGTGCAGGCGACATGTTCCAGGTTACTACCATGGATCTTGCAAATGTTCCTATGCATAAGGGCAAGGTCGATTTCAGCAAGGACTTTTTCGGCAAGAAGACCAGCCTTACCGTCAGCGGCCAGCTTGAAGGCGAGCTCGGCGCTACTGCCGTAGGCGAGATCTATACTTTCGGTCCGACCTTCCGTGCCGAGAACTCCAATACTCCACGCCACCTAGCAGAGTTCTGGATGATCGAGCCTGAGATGGCCTTCTATGACATCAACGATGACATGGCCCTCGCCGAGGAGTTCGTGAAGTATCTCGTCCAGTACGCTCTTGACAACTGCATGGACGACCTGCAGTTCCTCAATGACAAATATGACAACGGCCTTGTCGAGCGCCTCAGAAGCGTGCTTGGCATAGCCTTTGAAAAAGTTACATATACCCAGGCTGTCGAAATCCTCGAGAAGGCTATCAGCGAAGGTCAGCAGTTCGAGTACCCGGTACATTGGGGTACCGACTTCCAGAGCGAGCATGAGCGCTATCTCGTGGAGAAACATTTCGGCAAGCCGGTTATCCTCATCGATTTCCCTAAGGATATCAAGGCTTTCTACATGAAGCAGAATGAGGATGGCAAGACTGTCCGCGGAATGGATGTGCTCTTCCCTAAGATCGGAGAGATTATCGGCGGTTCCGAGCGTGAGGCTTCCCTCGAGAAGCTTGAGACCCGTATCGACGAACTTGGCATGAGCAGGAAGAACCTCGAGTGGTATATCGATACCCGAAGGTTCGGTACCGTGCCTCATAGCGGCTTCGGCCTTGGTTTCGAGAGACTTCTTCTCTTCGTTACCGGCATGAGCAATATCAGGGACGTGATCCCATTCCCGAGGACCCCGAAGAATGCAGAGTTTTAATCCGTATAGACTATGTTGGTAATCGGTATAGCAGGCGGTTCAGGTTCGGGCAAGACAACTGTTGTCAAGGCTATCACGAACCAGTTGAATGGCAGGGTTGTGGTCATTCCTCAGGATTCCTACTACAAGGATTCTAGCCATCTTCCGATGGAGGAGAGGCAGAAGATCAATTTCGACCATCCGGAGGCAATTGACTGGAAGCTTCTCTGTCAGCAGGTCCGTGAGCTCAAGCAGGGAAAGACTATCGAGCAGCCTGTATATTCGTATATAACATGTTCCCGTTCCAAGACGGAGACTGTTACTGTCGAGCCGGCTGATGTCATCATCGTCGAGGGTATTCTTATCTTTACATGCAAGGAGCTCCGCGACCAGATGAATATCAAGATTTTCGTGGATGCCGATGATGATGACAGGCTCATGAGAATCATTCTCCGCGACATTGCCGAGCGTGGCCGTAATATCGATACGGCTATCCAGCATTATACGGAGACGGTCAAGCCGATGCATCTCCAGTTTATCGAGCCAAGCAAGCGCTTTGCTGATATCATAGTTCCTCAGGGCGGCCACAATAAGGTTGCCATCGATATGATCTCTACTACGATAGAGAACGCAATGTCGGATAAATCCAAAAGGAAATAGTTTATGAAGCGTCTTTCCGGCGAGGATAAGGCAGGATTGTATATCACCGTGATCGTACATCTCACGGTGATTATCATTTTGCTCCTTTTCCGGATTGGTGCTGTCATGAAGGGGGAGCAGTCTTTCGTTATTGATTTCACTCGTGAGGAAGCTATAGAGAAGGAAAAGGCCGAGGAGAAGTTTTCGGAGGCTATCAGTCAGCGTATCGATGAACTTATAGCAGGGGAGTCCGGGGTGGCTTTCCGTAATATTGCTTCAGACCGGAGTCAGCTGAAGGATGATCGTGGTACTGATGCGGAGGAGCTTTATAAGGAGGCTGAGAGGCTTGCAAAGGAGCTTAGGGACGGGGTGGTAGCTGATGAGCCGGAGGATGATTATGTTCCTGTTGCTCCTGATCCTAAGAAGCCTGCCGAGAAGAAGCCGGCTGCCGAGTATTCCGGTCCTTCTGTCGTATCGTATTCTCTTGACGGTCGCAAGGCCAGCAAGCTTCCTATTCCGGCTTACCGGTGCTATGGCGGCGGCATGGTCACGGTCATCATCATTGTGGATAATGCCGGTAATGTCGTCAGCGCCAAAGTTCAGGATGCCGTCAGTTCCACCGATAAATGTCTCCGTGAATTTGCAGTCCGTGCAGCCCGTCTCTCCAAATTCTCGTCCGATCCCCACGCTCCCGCCCGCCAGACCGGCGACATCGTCTACCAATTCCTCGCCCAGTAGTCCCTCTTTCCGCCTGGCTTAATCGCTCGTGCACAGCTGCTACCTTCCATCGCTGTCCTACTGCATCTGCTGCGTCCGGCTGTCGGGCCGCTGTCGTCCGCGGCGGGAATCCTCATGGTCTCGGCTCTGTTCCGCCGACTTCGTCGGCTCCATCCCTCCCAATGTCTACTTCGTCCTGCTTCGCAGAACTCGTATCCATCGGGCCCCTCCCTCTGACGTGGCCGAGGGTGGCCACGCTCGCCGCGACCAGAGGACACCCGCCGCTTTCTCGCCACTGCGTCCGGCTGTCGGGCCGCCTCCGTCAGGTTCGGAAAAGCTGCTCGGTCGCTGTCGCCGCTGACCTGCTGACGCAGGGAGCCGGGGGACTCCGACGCTTCGCGTCTCCGGCCTTCCCACAATCTACTTCGTCCTGCTGCGCAGAACTCGTATCTTGCGGGCCCCTTCCGCTACTCGTGTCTGCGGATGGACACGCCCCCGGCCCCCTGGCCACCAAGGCCAGCGACATCCCACTCTGCTTTTCACCGGTGTCTCCGCCGCCTGTTTTCCTCCAGTCCGCCGCCTGTTTTCCTCCAGTCCGCCGCCTGTTTTCCTCCTGTCCGCCGCCTGCGGACCTTCGGATAATTGACACACCCTCGCGCATCGAGTCCTCTGATCCGTCGGATAAAGCGTTGAGGGTGCACGACATATGGACAGAGACGTGTATATTGCGGGGTACTGCACCCTTAACCTTGATTTTCCGGCACTGAGGGTGCAGCAATGTGCCACTGAGTGTGCTGTACTACGGGATGCTGCCCCCTCAGCATTGATTTTCCTGTGTTGAGGGGGCAGCAATGTGCCACTGAGTGTGCTGTACTACGGGATGCTGCCCCCTCAGCATTGATTTTCCTGTGTTGAGGGGGCA